>DAMAVY010000081.1:0-10094 GCA_032077725.1 Clostridium sp.
CTCTAAAGTGTCAAGTCCACCAATACCTGAACCAATTAACACACCAAATCTATAACTATCTATCTTATCTAAGTCTAGTTTTGAAGACTTTATTGCCTCATCAGCTGCAACTAGAGCATATTGACTAAATTTATCCAACCTCTTTAATTCTCTTTTATCTATAACGCCTTCTGGATTAAAATCTTTCAATTCTGCAGCAATTTTGACCTTGAATTTCTCTACATCCATAGACTTTATAAAATCTATTCCACATTTTCCTTCTTTAATACCATTCCAAAAATTATCTACATCATTGCCTATAGGAGTTACTGCTCCCATGCCTGTAATTACAACTCTTTTGCTCACTTTACCATACCTCCTTAACTCTTTTACATTACCATTCCGCCATCTACATTTATAACCTGACCTGTTATATAATTTGCTCCTTCAGAAGCCAGAAATGCTACTGTATTTGCAACATTCTCAGCAGTACCGAATTTACTTAAAGGAATCACATTTAACATACTTTCTTTAACCTTATCACTAAGTACTTCGGTCATATCACTCTTTATAAATCCAGGTGCAATAGCATTTACAGTTATTCCTCTACTACCAACCTCTTTTGCAATGGACTTTGTAAGTCCAATAACACCTGCTTTAGATGCTGCATAATTTGCTTGCCCTGCATTTCCTATAACTCCAACAACAGATGAAATATTAATGATTCTGCCGCTTCTTTGCTTAATCATAGGAGATATTACTGCCTTACAAACATTAAATACCCCTTTAAGATTTATGTCTAACACTCTATCGAAATCTTCTTCTTTCATTCTCATCATTAATCCATCTTTTGTTATACCAGCATTATTAACTAATATATCTATAGAACCAAAAGTATTTATTGCCTCATCTATTAATTTTTTTCCATCATCAAACTTACTTACATCGCCTTTTACTACTAATGCATTGCCACCTAATCTTATTATTTCCTCGGCAACTTTTTTAGCTTCTACGTCACTACTGACATAATTTATTACAACATTAGCACCCTTACTTCCAAACTCTAAAGCTATAGCTTTGCCTATTCCTCTGCTACCACCAGTAACTACTACATTTTTTCCTTTAAACATCTTGTTACCTCCTTTATGCCATAACTTCTAAATGTTTTAACACATTATAAACCGATTCTTTGTCCTCTACGTTTAACACTTTAACGTCCTTATTTATCTTCTTTACTAAGCTACTTAATGATTTCCCCGGGCCAACCTCTATAAATGTATCTACACCCATATCTATCATAGTTTCTATAGTTTTTTGCCATTTTACAGAAGATTTAACTTGAGCTTGTAATAAATCTTTTAGCATGCTCACACTTGGTAGAACTTCGCCTGTAACATTAGGTATTATGGTAATTGATGTATCTTTAAATTCTATACCATCAAGTTCATTTTTTAGCTTCATAGATGCTTCCTTCATTAAATCAGTATGGAAACCTCCACTTACTGACAACTTAATAATTTTTTTGAATCCTTTTTCCTTCAAAATAACCATGGCCTCATCCACAATATGTTCTTCTCCGGAAATTACAGTTTGTGAACTGCAATTATAATTTGCTATAGATATTATGCCCTTAAATCTAAGATCTTCACATGTATTTTTAATGTCATCTATTTTCCCACCAATTATTGCTGCCATAGCCCCTTTAGTTTTATCACTATCTTCTTTCATGAAGATTCCTCTTTGCTTAACTACCTCTATGCCTGTTTTAAAATCCATAACTCCACTAGCAATTAATGCGGAATATTCTCCAAGGCTTAACCCCGCCACAGCCTTAGGACTTACTCCAAAAGATTTCAAAACTTCTAATAAAGCAATTGAAACAGTGACTATTGCAACTTGATTATTCTCTGTGGAAGTTAATTCTTCAATTGGACCATTAAAGCAAAGATTACTTATATCTTTATTTAAAATTTTATTCGCCTCATCAAACACGTCTTTAGCTTTAGGAAAGACTTCATATAATTCTTTCCCCATACCTACATATTGACTACCTTGACCTGGAAAAATAAAGCCTATATTCTTCATAGTTACCTCACTACTTTTAAAAATTATTTGACATGGATTTAACTAGTTCTTTTGTACCTTCAACAAAATCCTTTATAATTTCTTCACAACTTTCTTGTTTTTTTATAAGTGCTGCAATTTGACCTGCCATAACAGAACCATTATCTATATCACCATCTACTACAGCTTTTCTAAGTGCACCTATGCCTATTCTTTCAAGCTCTTCTAAAGAATTTCCATCCTTCTCTATTTTTATAAATTCTCTAGACAATTTATTCTTTAAAACTCTTACTGGATGTCCTGTACTTCTGCCTGTAACCACTGAGTCTATATCTTTTGAAGCTAAAATCTTTTGTTTGTAATTTTCATGAACAGTACATTCATTAGCTACAAGAAATCTAGTTCCAACTTGAAATCCTTTAGCTCCTAAAGCTAATGCTGCAGCCATCCCCCTCTTATCTCCTATACCACCAGCTGCTATTACTGGAATATTAACTGCATCAACTACCTGAGGAAGAAGAGCCATTGTTGTAAGCTCGCCTATATGACCGCCTGCCTCGCATCCTTCAGCGATTATCATATCTGCTCCACATCTTTCCATTCTCTTCGCAAGTCCAGTGGATGCTACTACAGGGATAACAATAATATTATGCTTTTTCCAATTTTCCATATATTTACCCGGATTACCTGCTCCAGTTGTAACTACTTTTACTCCCTCTTCGCAAACAATCTTTGCAATTTCATCTGCATTATCACTAAGTAACATTATATTTACACCGAAAGGTTTATCTGTAAGTTCCTTAGCTCTTCTTATTTCCGCTCTAACATTTTCAGGTAAATTACTACCTGCCGCTATAATTCCAAGCCCCCCAGCATTAGATACACCACTTGCTAAAGTACTATCTGCAATCCACGCCATAGCTCCTTGAATTATTGGATACTCTATTCCTAAAGCTTCACATATATCTGATTTAAACATACATACCTCCTATGGTTAAGGCCAGATAGTTGTCTATCTGACCTTTTTTATTCTAATTAACTTTGCTTTCCACATACCTTGAAATTTCTTCAACAGTTTTGATATTTTCGATATCTTCATTTGGTATTTCTATATCAAACTCTTCCTCTAAACTCATAACAATTTCAAATATCTCTAGGGAATCTATTCCTAAATCGTCTGTAAGAGAAGCGCTTGCATTTAATTCTTCTACCTCTACTCCAATTTGTTTTGCTATAACATTTTTAACTTTTTCTAATACCATTTTTATTCCTCCTTATATATTTAAAATTAATATTGATTCCAATTTATTAGAGCGCTACCATAAGTTAATCCTCCACCAAATCCAATAACAATTATGTTATCTTCATTAGTAAATCTTCCTTGTGAATTAGCCTCATCTAAAGCAATTGGTATGCTAGCACTAGATGTATTGCCTTTATTATCTAAATTAATAATAAATTTTGACATGGGAACATCTATCTTCTTACTAAAACTTTCTATCATTCTAATATTGGCTTGATGGGGAAGTATAAAATCTATTTCTTCCTTGCATAATTTACTTTCTGCAAGAATTCTATTAAACTCTTCCTCCATTGTTTTTACTGCAAACTTATAAACATCTTTCCCATTCATCTTAAGTTTATCAATTCGCTCCGTGGACTCCTTGACATATGGATTTTCTAATGGCAATGTACCACACATAAGAGAATCTCCCTTAGAACCAACACTCTTACTGTTTAAATAGCAAATATGCTCCTTAGTGTCTTCACCCAAAACCACAGCTCCTGCTCCATCTCCAAATAATACACAAGTGCCTCGATCCGTCCAATCAATAATTTTTGATAATACTTCTGCACCTATAATAATTGCATTTTTTGCTCTTCCTGTAGCTATATAGTTATTAGCGATATCTAATGCAAATATAAATCCACTGCACGCAGCGTTGATATCAAATGCCATAGCATTTGAAGCTCCAATATACTTTTGTACATTACATGCTACAGACGGTGTAAGTGAGTCTGGTGTAATAGTAGCAACAATAATTAAATCAATATCTCCACTTTCAAGATTGCTGTTTCTTAAAGCCTCCATAGCTGCATTAGCTGCTATCTCAGAAGTATCTTCTCCAGTTGAAATTCTTCTTTCTACTATTCCAGTTCTTTCCCTTATCCAAGAATCGGATGTATCTACAATCTTCTCTAAATCTTTATTACAGACCACATTATCTGGTGTATAAGACCCTGTACCTATTATTCTTGAACCCTTCACAATATTTCTCCTTTACTTACTTTTAAGATTATACTTTTCTTTGAAGTAACTATTTAATTTATCTAGTGATTTTACTAACTGTTCTTCTTCTTCTTTTTCTAATCCATTTATTGTTTCATTAACCATATCTTGATGGAACTTTTCATGAACTCTATAAGCAAGCTTTCCTTTTCTAGTGAGGGCTATCATTACAGCTCTCCTATCTTGTTCACCCCTGGTTCTCTCAACATAATCTTTTTTAACAAGCTTCGTTATTGCGGTAGTTAATGTTCCAACGGTTATATTTAAGTCATTAGCCACTTCTGTCATTTTCCTAGGAGTATACATGCCTATAGCTTCAATTGTATGTATCTCAGTAATTGATAGATCATTAAGTACTCCTTGTTGTAACGCCGTTTGCTCAATTTTTAATATATCGTTAAATATATTTACTAATAATTCATTTATTATTTGTTTATTAGAAATAGAGGACTTCATTTTATCCCCTCCTATTTTGTTTGACTTTCAAATACTTTGATAATCAAAGTATATTACTTGATACATATAAAGTCAATATATATTTTATTTTTTCTTCCAAATAATAACTTTTAGCCATTCTATTATTTATATTTGAATTAAAAGCCTAGAAAGTTTCCTTCTAAGCTTTTTTAATTAAATATTTTAATATTCAGTTGCACCCGTAAATCCAAGCGGATCTATAGGCATTCCATCTGCTCTAATTTCAAAGTGCAAATGCGGTCCAGTACTATCGCCAGTGCTTCCAACCTCAGCAATTACTTGACCTCTTAAAACCTGATCGCCAGTAGATACTTTCAACTTACTGCAATGTGCATACACGGTTTGTAGATTATTGCTATGGTCTATTATAACGACTTTACCGTATCCTTCTGCAACACCAGAAAAATTTACTGTTCCATCTAGTGCTGCCTGTATTTTTGTGCCCGTATCCGCAGCTAAATCAATTCCTTTATGATTATAACCGCTTCTTTGTTCTCCAAAAGTAGATGTTAATATCCCTCTTATTGGAGTAGTAATTGAATTATGTAGAAAAACTTCTCTGTTCAGTTCTGTATATCCGCTACCAATAGTTGTAAATGCTTTTTGTTCATTCCCTAAAGTTTTTACATATCTGATTTGATTTCCCTTAGTAACGGTAAAACTAACAATACTTTCTTCGTTTGCGTTATTATATTCTATTATTCTATTTGAAAGTTCATTTTCATTTAGGATATCCTCTTTATTACAGGTGATTGCTTCATATACTATTTCATTATTAATAGATATATCTTTAATGTTTTCAATATTAGCAGTATTAACATAAGTATCTTTAACTCTATTAAGAGCATTATTACCTATAGTTTCATCTAAAACTAACCCTAAATCTATACCATCTGATTTCATAATTAACGCATTTACACTTTGACTATTTTCAGTATTTTCATTTGTTTCTACTTCATTCATCTTAACCATTGTAAAAATACATAAGGTTGATACGCACACTATGATTAATTTATTTAGCATATTTTTTCTCATAGTTTTCCTCCTTACTCCTATGATAATATACCCTATTTTATGAATTCTAAACATCGCTATTAAAAAACATAAATGACCAAATTCAATAGATTTTGCGGTTAAAGTTTGCCAAATTATTTATTATAAGTTTTACTTTTAATAGATTTACTATATGTTATACTAAGATTATAATTATATTTCTAATAAAAAACTTACTACCATAATTATTGAAAGTAGCTAGTATCAAACTATTTAACTTATCCTTATTTCTTAGTTCCATAAGGTTATTAAATCTAACAGTTACTATTACTTTATGATAAAATAGAAAGGTCGCGATTCCATGAGTACTTTTATGTTTAAAGCCAAAAATTTAGATTATACTCCTGTAAGTAACATATTTATTGATAATTTCATGGCGAAAGCTAGAGGCGAATATGTAAAAGTATATTTACTTGTTCTTAAATATTGTGTTAGTGGCGAAATAGGTGTAAATTCAACTCTCATAGCATCCAATCTTTGCTTACTTGAAACCGATGTAATAAATGCTTGGAACTATTGGAATGATGAAGGTGTCGTGAAATTGACTCCAATAGATAATATGGGAAATTACAATATAGAATTTTTAGAGCTAACTAAAACTACAGATAGTTCTAAGTCAGTAAATCTCTTAAAAGAATTAGATAATTCTCTAGTTAAAGATATGCTTCAGGATATAGAAAGACTTTTAGCACGTCCTCTTTCACCAAAGGAAATGACTACTTACCTTGGATGGCAAAAGGATTTCAATTTTACACCTGAACTTATACTCCTACTTATAGAGTATTGTGTTTCTAAAGGAAAATCTGATTATAGATATATTGAAAAGATAGCTATATCTTGGAATGACAATGATATAACTAATATAGATCAAGCTCAAACCTATATAAAAAAACATGAAGATAAGTGGATTAATATAAAAAAAATCTTAACTTATTTAGGTATTAAAAATGTTGATGTCATGAAGCCTCAGGAAGACCTACTTGAAAAATGGTTGAATGTATATAACTTTTCATTAGACATTATCTACAAAGCTAGTGACATATGTTTTGAGAGACTTAACAGAGCTGATTTTAAATATATAGATGGAATTTTAAATAGTTGGTTTAAAGATAATATAAAAACTCTTCAAGATATTGAGTTAAAAGACAAGAAAAAAATCAAATATAAACCTATTGTTAACAATCCTTCTACTGGCAATAAAAAAAGTTCAGGACAATTTAATAATTTTGAGCAACGAGATTATGACTATGAAGATTTAGAAAGAAAACTTTTAGGATGGGATAAAAATGATTAATGATCATCACTTGCAAATTATGAAACTATATGATGAAATAAAAGGCAATCAGAAAAAAGACTTAGAAGGAAGAAAAGCGGAAATCAAAAAATGTATACCTGAAATAGATAATATTGAGAGAAAAATTGGAAACTTATGTATTAAGGTTTCATTAACAGCTTTTCAAGATATGCCAAATAGAGATGAATATTTAAAAGAACTTCAAGAAAACATAACAAACTTAAGAGTAAAGAAATCTGAACTCTTGGTATCTAAAGGATATCCTATAGATTATTTAGATATTCATTACACCTGTAATAAGTGTAAGGATACTGGCTTTATAGGAATGCAAAAATGTAGTTGTTATAAACAAAAACTTAATTCTATTTACTACAGAAATAGTGATTTATTCAATGTTTCCGCAAAACATAATTTTTCATATTTTAATATAGAATTTTATAGTGATAAAATTTCAGGAAATAACAAATACAGCCCTAGAGATAACATGAAAATCATCTTTAAAAAGTCTCTTAACTTTATAAGAGATTTTAATACTTCAAATGAAAATTTACTTTTCTATGGCAATCCAGGTACAGGTAAAACATTCCTATGCCACTGTATTGCAAAAGAATTAGTGGACAGTGGATATTTTGTAGTTTATAAAACAGCGGAAGAATTAATTAAAAATTTGAAAGATATTAGATTTAACAATAATTCTATCTTGGAGAACCATATCATTAATTGTGATTTACTTATAATAGATGATTTAGGTACTGAAATCCCTTCAGATTTTTCTAAGTCAGAAATATTTAATCTATTGAACATTAAACAATTAAGAAATAAAAAAATGTTGGTTTCTACTAATTATTCTACAGAAGAACTTTCATCTATATACTCTGAAAGAATTACTTCTAGACTTTTTGGCAATTTTACTTTGTATAAATTTTACGGAAGTGATATTAGACTTCAAAAAAAATTTGCACCTTAAGTAAGAGTGCAAATCTTTGACTTGGCGCCTCGAACTTACTTCATCAAAAAAATAGCTGAACCTATATTTAATATGAATAGGTTCAGCTACTTTTTATACATTTTAGCAAATTAACTTATATATCATAAGTCCATCTATGATTTAATATTCTTCTTCACTTTCTTCAATAATAGTTTTATGCTCAGAATTAAGGAATGCAGACCTTATTATAGCTGAATTTCCGTATTTTTCTCTTATCTTATCTATGGTATCATCCAAAGCCTTCTTCCTAGCATCTGTTACGTCATCAAATAGTGATTTTTGATAAATCTCATTGTCGCTTAATTTTGTGACTCTAACACCTAGCTGCCTTATAGGTTCACCCTTCCACATTTCTTTAAATATTTTCTTTACCATATTAAATATCGTTTCTGTCGAATCCGTGGGGAGAGATAACCTCTTTTGATGGGAATATGATGTGAATAAATTAGACTTTATAGATACTACAACAACTCCACATAAACTTTTATTTCTTCGGAGTCTCATAGCTACACTTTCCGTAAGCTGTAGCAACACCTTTGATGCATCACTGGAATTTAAAATATCTTTACTGGTTGTAGTTAAATTTCCAATTCCTTTTACATCTGAATGATTTTGTTCTTTTATCTCCGATTCATCGATTCCATTAGCATATTCGTAAATAACATTTGCATAATTCTTGAATATATTTCTTAATATGTTTATATTATAATTTGCTAAATCTCCAATAGTACATATATTTAAATCACCAAGTTTTTTTTGTGCAGCTTTTCCAACCATAAACAAATCTCCTACCTCAAGGGGCCACATCTTTGCTTTAATTTCATCTTTAAAAAGGGTATGGATGGAATTTTTCTTGCTAAAATCACTAGCCATTTTAGCCAATAACTTATTATTTCCTATTCCTATATTTACTGCAAACCCTAACTCAGCGTGAATTCTTGATTTAATTTCCTCAGCCTTTTCCATATAATCATATTTAAAATGGCTTGCTTCCATAAAAACCTCGTCAATTGAGTATCTTTCAATTGAGCTTGAATAATCTTTTAGCAACAGGTACATATCATTACTACATTTTTTATATAAGTTTTGATCAGGAGGAAAAATTCTTAATTGTGGGCACTTTTTCAATGCTGATACAATAGGTTCTCCTGTTGTTATATTGAATTTCTTAGCAGGAATGGACTTAGCGAGAACTATTCCTCGCCTATCTTCTAAGCTACCTCCTATTATAGAGGGTATTTTTCTTATATCCACAGAATTTTCCCCATATTTTAATTGATTTACAGCCGTCCATGATAAAAACGCTGAATTAACATCTATGTGAAATATTATCCTTTGTGACATAAATACCACATCCTTTAATAATTAACTATTATGATTATTTTATCAAATAAACACTTCCATATGAATATTTAAATTAAGTTCTACGTTTTTAAATCTCTTTAATTGAATATCAAAGTTAAACCTAGGTTTCTATTTATATTATTAAAAAATAAAAATATAAATAGAAATTTCACAGAAGATATATTATTAAGTCAAATTTTAACACAAATTTGTAAATAACTCTATTTTTTAATATTTTAAATGAATACATTGATAAAACAAAAGGTTCTGAATAAATTCAGAACCTTTGGAGCTGACAATAGGAATCGAACCTACAACCTGCTGATTACGGATCAGCTGCTCTACCGTTGAGCCATGCCAGCAGAAATAGCGACATAAAAGGGACTCCAACCTTCAACCTTTAACCTCTATCATGATAGTCTAGTGCTCTAGCCAACTGAGGCATCTGGTCTATATAATCTTATGTTATAATTGCGACAGCAATTCCATTAATAATATTAAAAATATTTGTAGTAATAACTAAAAAGGTTCTGAATAAATTCAGAACCTTTGGAGCTGGCAATAGGAATCGAACCTACAACCTGCTGATTACAAATCAGCTGCTC
>DAMAVY010000082.1:0-3620 GCA_032077725.1 Clostridium sp.
CATCTGATGAAAAATATTATATAGAAGATAATAAAAATATAAGATATGTGCTTCGTATAGCTACTTCCGATGCTTATGAACAAAAGAAGAAAGAATTTGAAATTATCAAGAAATTTAATACACTTGATTTTCAAATGTCTAGAGCAATAGACTTTGGATATTTTAATGAACATAAAAATGTCTATATGCTTTTAAGCTGGGTAGAAGGTTGTTCACTTGAAGAAAAGGTGGATTCTTTATCACAGATGGAACAATATGAACTTGGTGTAGATGCGGGGAGAATACTAAAAAAAATTCACAGTATTCCTGTTGAACTACAGGATGTTCCTGATATAAATAAAATTCCTAAAAAGTTATTACAGTTGCAAAGGTATGAAGCTTCAACTGTGAGAATTCCAAATGATGAAACTGCAATAGACTATGTTAAAAAAAATATCGATATGCTATGCAAGTCATCACCGGTTTATAAACATGGTGATTTTCATGTGGGTAATTTAATCTACACACCAGATAAAACCATTGGAGTTATAGATTTCAATCGCTATGAATGTGGAGATAAATATGAGGAGTTTTACAAGGTTCAAAGTTTTGATGTAGAACGTAGTATTCCATTCTCAGTAGGAGAAATCCAAGGATATTTTGAAGGAAATCCACCCATTGAATTTTGGAAAATACAGGCAGTGTATGTGGCACACGCATCTCTATATTCGATTAAATGGGCAGAAAAATTTGGACAAAAAGATGTAGAGGAAATGACGCATCGTTGTCTTGAAGCCTTTGCTGATTACGACAATTTTAATTTAATAATTCCAAAATGGTATTCGCAAAATAAAGATAAAATGAAATTATTAAACTTGTCCAAAATAAAAAGAGTTATATCTTAATAAAATATAACTCTTCATCCTATTTTGATTTTATATTTCTCTTTATTGCTCTTATTAATGGAACAGCGATAACAACTGAAACAATAGCCTCAGGTATACCATTTGTTAGTCCAATACCAGTTATAGCTGTAAGTACTGTATCAGGATTTATCCCTTTAGCCGTAGCAAAGTGTGCAGCATACAAAAAGTATATCATATACAATACCCCAAAAGTATTAGTTAATGAGCCAATTGCAGCACTAAAGCCAATTCTGAACAGTTCATGATTTTTAAAAGTTAGCTTATAGCAATAATATGGAATTATACCTACTAGTATTCTTGGTAATATTGACACAAGTGGATTTATAAAAGCAAAGGAAAGAAGATTTGGATTTGTGATGTTTTGAAATAAACTAAAAAGACCAAATATTAATCCCGCTATTGCACCAACTAGTGGGCCTTCGAGTATTGACCCGATAATAACTGGTATATGCATGATTGTAGCTTTAGCCATTGGTAAAGGAATAAAACCATACCCAGTTAACCCAAGAATCATTGATATAGCCGATAGCATTCCTATAACAGTAAGTTGTCTTGTATCGAATTTAGAAGTTTTAGATGCGCTTTTTAACATAATAATCAACCTCCGCTCTTATTCCTTAAGGATATAAGTCGTAATAAATTTTTGTAAAGTATTATAGTAAGTTCGATTTCAATAGAATACCGACTGAAATTATAATAACATTTTTTGTTAAGAAAATCTATACAGTATTTATATTTTATAATGTAAAATTGAAGAATGGAGAATTATAAAAATGAGGAATTTAGTAAGAATATCTGATTTAACCATAGATGAAGTAGAAGAAATAATTAAGAGAGGTGTGTTAATATGAAATCTATTTTAATTATGGGTGGTACAACTTTTGTAAGTAGTTCTTTGGCAAAATATCTTATTGGACAGGGTTATATGGTTGATATACTCACAAGAGGTTTAAAAGAAGCAGATTATGAGGGATTTAGAGAACACCTTTTTTGTGATAGAAAATCAAAAGAAGAAATGAAAAAGGTTTTAAAAGGAAGAAAATATGACTTCGTTTTTGATATATCTTCATATACAAAAGAAGATGTGGAAACTTTATTAAGTTCAATTGATAAGAGCAGGTTAAAAAAATATATATTTTGCTCATCAGGGGCAGTGTATAAGCCAAGCAATACTATGATGGAAGAGTGCTTTGAAACAGGAGAAAACCCTAATTGGGGGAAATATGGTACTAATAAGAAAGAAGCAGAAGAATCTATTATAAACAGTGGAGTACCATATATGATTTTCAGACCTACATACATTTATGGTGAAACAAATAATTTATATAGAGAAACTTACTTTTTTGATAGAATTAGTAGCAATAAAGCAATACCAGTACCCTTTGGAAATAATATCAAAACTCAATTCATACACATTGATGATTTGATTAGAGTATTTGAAAGTGCGATGTATAGTAAAAGTGTTTCAAAGATATATAATGTCACAAATCCTGAAATTATTTTCTGGGAAGTGCTTATAAGAAAATGCGGAGAAGTTGTAGGAAAAGATCCGATTATAAGGAATATTGATATAAATAAGATAAAAGTGGAACCAAGAGCATATTTCCCTTTTAGAGATGTAACTTATCTAATGGATATAAAACAATTAGTAGAAGATGGACTTTATATCCCTATTATTTCATTACATGAGGGATTAAGGAGAGCTTATCAGTGGTACACAGATAAAAAACCAAAGGTGAATGACCCTAGAATGATGAAAACAGTGGAGGAATTAGTGAAAGATTAGTAAAAAGGAGAAAATAGATATAGAAAGATTTTTATTGAAGAAGTAGGAGTGTTAAAAATGATAAAGCTAGAATTACTAAAAAAAGAAGATTTGCATAAAATTGTAGAGTGGAATGAGGACAAGTCAGGTGATGACTTACTGCAATGGGCTGGACCACTATATGAGTATCCATTGACTCTTCCTCAAGTTGAAAAGTACTTTTCAGATATGGTGAATAAAGAGGTGGTTGAAGCTTATTTATATAAAATAGTTAATTTAAATACTGGAGAAATTGTTGGAACAATGGAACTTCGTGATATAGATGCTAAAAATAAAATTGCTAGAGTATGTAGGTTTTTAATTGGAGAAGAAAAGGAAAGAGGCAAGGGCATAGGAGAGAAGGCTTTGAAAGAAGCTTTAAGAATTGGATTTGAAGATAAAGATTATGAGAAAATAACTCTAGGAGTTTTTGATTTTAATAAGAGTGCTATAAGGTGTTATGAAAAGGTAGGATTTACTATAGAGAAGCTTATAGAGAATGCACGAAAATCTAAGGATGGTTACTGGAATCTATATGAGATGTCTATTCTAAAATCTCAATGGATAAACGGAAATAAATAGAAGATGGTAATACTGATTATAAAAAATGCCTAATGCTAATAGCATTAGGCATTTTTTGCATGCATTTCCTTAATTATTACATAAGTATAAAAGATCTAGCTAATTTAAAGGGTTTTATATTCATCCTTTTCTTCAGTATTTAATAAACCTGCATCTAAATATTCACTTCCAAATGAATGCATCATTTCAAGGATAGGTATAATTTCTTTACCAACTTCAGTTAAACTATATTCAACCTTAGGGGGTACTACAGGGTAAACTTTTCTAGATATAAGTTTATTTTCTTCTAAGCTTCTGAGCTGTGAAGTCAGCATTTTTTGAGTTACCTT
>DAMAVY010000082.1:3630-10079 GCA_032077725.1 Clostridium sp.
AGTACCATAAAATTAATATTTTCCATTTACCAGATAGAAGATTTTGTACCACCACCATGGGGCACGTAGAGTACTTAGTACATTGATTCCTCATATGACACTCTTCATGTCTAGGGAATATGCATAGCAAATTCTTATCCATTATATTCACCATCCTAATAGTATATTTATTATATTATAGTACAAAAAAGTAACTACATATAAAAAAGTCTATAACATACTCTGCATTATACCATGAATTTTATAGAGGTTAAAATTTAAATTTACTATTTTTATTGCTACCTATATTAAATTCTCTAATGTTATTATTTAATTTTTATATGACAGTATCCTTTATGATACTATAGCACCAAAAGTATAGTTAGTAAGAATAAAGTGCCTTCTTCCTAAAAAGATATTTTGTGATTATAATAAAGTTCATCAAGAGATAGAAAAAAAGCTAAAAAATATAAAGCATTATGAGAATAGACAAGGAGGATTTACTATGAATATAAAATTACAAGAAAAATATCAACTATATATCGATGGTCAATGGAGAGAGGCTTCTGATGGAGGAGTTTTGAAAACTTACAATCCAGCTACTGAAGAATTTTTAGCTGAAATTGCAGATGCTACAGAAAAAGATGTGGATGATGCAGTTAAAGCAGCTCAAAAAGCTTTCCTAACTTGGGGAAAGACAACGGCTATTGAAAGAGCAGATGTATTAATCAAAATTGCAGATATCATTGATAGCAATGCAGAGTTTTTAGCTACTGTAGAAACTATGGATAATGGAAAACCAATTAGAGAAACTACAGGAGCTGATATACCCCTAGCAGCAGATCACTTTAGATATTTTGCTGGAGTTATTCGTTCTGAAGAAGGTAGCTCAACAATGATTGATGAAAATACTTTAAATATAATATTAAGAGAGCCAATTGGGGTTGTAGGACAAATAGTACCTTGGAACTTCCCATTCTTAATGGCTGCATGGAAGCTTGCTCCAGTATTAGCTGCAGGAGATGTTTCAGTATTTAAGCCATCAAGTACAACTTCATTAAGTGTACTTGAGCTTATGAGATTAATAGAAAATGTGGTTCCAAAGGGTGTAATTAATATAATTACAGGTAGAGGTTCTAAGAGTGGAGAATATCTACAACATCATAAAGGACTAGATAAATTAGCCTTCACTGGATCTACAGAAGTAGGTAGACAAATTGGAATTTCAGCAGCAGAAAATATCATCCCTGCAACTTTAGAGCTCGGTGGAAAATCTGCTAATATATTCTTTAAAGATGCAGATATAGATATAGCACTAGAGGGACTACAATTAGGAATTCTATTTAACCAAGGTCAAGTATGCTCAGCAGGATCTAGAATTTTTGTGCAGGAAGATTTTTATGATGAATTTATAGAAAAAGCAGTTGAAGCTTTTGAGAAGGTTAAGGTGGGTAACCCATTAGATAGTAATACTCAAATGGGAGCACAGGCAAGTGGAGCTCAACTTAATAAAATTCTTAGTTATGTAGAAATAGGTAAGGAAGAAGGAGCTAAAGTAGCTACAGGCGGAGAAAGATACACTGAAGGTGATGCTGCTAAAGGTTACTTCATGAAACCAACTCTTCTTGTAGATGTTACTAACGATATGAGAGTTGCTAGAGAAGAAATCTTTGGACCTGTAGGAGTTGTTATTAAATTCAAGACAATAGAAGAAGTAATTGACATGGCAAATGATAGTGAGTATGGTTTAGGTGGAGGGGTATTTACCCGAGACATAAATAAAGCTATAAAAGTAGCTAGAGGCATTAGAACAGGTCGTGTATGGGTAAACACTTATAATAGTTTCCCAGCTGGAGCACCATTTGGAGGATATAAGAACTCAGGAATAGGTAGAGAAACTCATAAATCTATCCTAGATGCTTATACTCAAATGAAAAATATTATGGTTAATTTATCTGAAAAACCAAGTGGAATGTACGTAAAATAAGGTTTAATCAATATATTAATAAGGCTATCGACTTCGGTTGATAGCCTTATTTTACCCTTTCTTTTTATACTAAGGTAAAGTATGGTATAATACAAAAGAAAAGTTTAGGTAATATATAATGGGTTTATAATATATATAGGGAACGGGTTCGAGTGAGTAACTAAATCAGAGATTTTTTTATCGCTCTGTTCGAGAAAAAAATCCGCTTCACATACGTTTATTAAAGGAAACTCATCTCACATGCGTTCGAATGAGTAAGTTCCACTAGCCAAATACAAGATTTGGAGTGTCGCTTAACTTCGAGGAGCCAAATCGAAGATTTGGACTCTCACTTAGAGAAAGGAAGTAAGTAATGGGAAAGATATTAGTATTAGCTGAGAAGCCTTCAGTAGGTAGAGACCTAGCTAAGGTTTTAAAATGTAATCAAAGTAAAGGTGCATATATAGAAGGAAATAAATATGTGGTAACTTGGGCATTAGGTCACTTAGTAGGGCTTCAAGATCCTGAAGAGTATGATGATAAATATAAAAAATGGAGTATGGAAACTCTTCCAATGATACCTCAACGTATGAAGCTTACAGTTTTAAAGAAGACTCAAAAGCAATTTTACGAAGTTAAAAAGCAAATGTTAAGGAATGATATAGATGAGATAGTTATTGCCACAGATGCTGGAAGAGAAGGGGAACTCGTAGCAAGATGGACAATTGAAAAGGCTGGAGTTAAAAAGCCAATGAAGAGATTGTGGATTTCTTCTCAAACTGACAAGGCAATTTTAGATGGCTTTAATAATCTTAAACCAAGTGGATCATATAACAATTTATATAAAGCTGCGGTTTGTAGAGCAGAGGCTGACTGGCTTGTAGGGCTTAATGTAACTCGTGCTCTTACATGTAAGTATAATGCTCAGCTTTCAGCTGGAAGAGTTCAATCTCCAACCCTAGCAATAATAGTTCAAAGGGAAGAGGATATTAAAAACTTTAAACCAGTAGATTATTATACAATTACTGCAAAGCAAAAGGATTTTTCCCTTCAGTGGGTAGATAAAAATAATTCTCAAAGTATCTTTAGTGAAGAAACTACAAATAAGATTCTTTTAAAGGTTAAAGGACAGGATGCTAAGATTGTTGATGTTTCAGAGACTTTAAAGAAGAAGCCTGCTCCTGCTCTTTATGATTTAACAGAGCTTCAAAGGGATGCAAACAAAATTTGGGGATATTCTGCAAAGCAAACTCTTTCATTAATGCAAAGACTTTACGAAAATCACAAGATATTAACTTATCCAAGAACGGATTCAAGATATATAACTACAGATGTGGTGGCAACTCTACCAGAGAGATTAAGGGCTATTTCAATAGGAGCCTATAGAGCAGCAGCTACCAATATTCTAAAAGGTAAGATTATTCCAAGTAAGAGCTTTGTTGATAATAGCAGGGTTTAAGATCACCATGCTATCATTCCTACTGAGCAAAGTCCTAATATTTCAAATTTAAGTTCAGAGGAAAGAAATATTTATGACTTAGTAGTTAAAAGATTTTTAAGCGTTATGATGCCACCTTTTGAATATATGCAAACTAACATAGTTACAGAAATAGCTGGAGAAAAGTTTGTAGCGAAGGGAAAAGTTATAAAGTCTAAGGGGTGGAAGTCTCTATATGATAGAGAGGTTGAAGGGGATGAAACCTCTGAAGACGGTCTTCGTGATCAAGTTCTTCCAAAACTTAATATAGGTGATAAACTTAAAATAATGTCAGTGGATTCTAGTAAGCATCAAACTAAACCACCAGCAAGATTTAATGAGGGAACACTACTTTCAGCTATGGAAAATCCACATAAATATGTTAATGTGGGGAAAGCAGCAGCTAAAACTCTTAATGAAACCGGTGGACTTGGAACTGTTGCTACAAGGGCAGATATCATTGAGAAGTTATTTAATTCCTTCTCCATAGAAAAGAGAGGAAAGGAAATATTCCCAACTTCTAAAGGAAAACAACTTATAGAGCTTGTACCAACTGAACTAAAATCGCCACTTTTAACAGCAAAGTGGGAAAGTCAACTAGATGACATAAGTAAAGGCAAAGAAGATGCTATGGATTTTATCGTTGAAATGAGACGTTATGCAAAATCTTTAGTAGATGATGTTAAAACCAATGGAAATAAGTTTGTCCACGAAAATGTCACAGGAACAAAATGCCCTGAGTGTGGTAAATACATGCTTGAGGTTAAAACTAAAACTGGAGTTATGAATGTATGCCAGGATAGAGAATGTGGACACAGAGAGGGCGTAAGTAGAACAACTAATGCTCGTTGCCCAGAATGTAAGAAAAAATTAGTTCTTAAGGGACACGGTGAAGGTCAAATCTACGTATGTCCAGGAGCAAACTGTAACTTTAGAGAAAAGGCATCTCAATTTAATAAGCGCTTTGAAAAAGGCGGAAAAGTTGATAAGAGAGATGTTCAAAAAATCATGAAGAAAATGGAAAAAGAAGCAGAAGCAGCAATGGAAAATCCATTTGCAGCTCTTGGAGACTTATTTAAGAAGTAAGGAGATAAGTGAAACTCCAAATTATTCATTTGGTTAAGTGGAATTTACTCTAGTGAGGGCACCTAAGGAGGATTTTCAAAATTATGGATGGAACTAGAAGAGCAGATATAAAGATAGGTTCAAAGGTCTTAGTTGTAAAGAAGGAAGACCAACGCACAGGAAAACTAACAGAGGGAATAGTTATGAGGTTACTCACAAATTCAGCAGTGCATCATAGAGGCATTAAGGTAATGCTTGAGGATGGAGTAGTAGGAAGAGTGCAAAAAATATTGTAAATAGTTGAAAAAAGCTTTGAATACTAAAATAAGTGTTCAAAGCTTTTTTTGGTGCACCCAGCATGGGTGTAATGAGGGCATTGAAACTTGAATAATCTAAAATATATTATTACAATATAAATAGAAGTTAGAATATTTATTCAAATATTATTATATAATTAACTTGTTTTTAAGGGGTGGAGTACATGGAAAATGTAGAGTTAACTAATATGACCATGGTAATTGACAGAGAAAATAATAAAGTCCTTGTTCAAAATAGAATTAAGGGAGAGTGGACTGGAATAGCTTTTCCTGGAGGTCATATAGAAAAAGGTGAGTCTATAGTAGATTCAGCCATTAGAGAAATTAAGGAAGAGACCGGGCTAACAATAAGTGACTTACAGGCTTGTGGTGTTAAAGATTGGTATATACCAGAGGATAATAAAAGATATATAGTTTTTTTATTTAAAACATATTCATATGAAGGAAATTTAATAGAACATGGTGAAGAAGGGAATGTTTTTTGGAACAATATTGATGAACTTCATTTATTAAAGCTTGCCCATGGATTTGATAATATGGTTAAAGTAATGTTAGATAATAGCCTTAATGAATATTTTATTACAGAGAACCAACAGAGATCTAGCTGGAATCATATACTAAAATAACTAAACAAATTTTTATTAATTTACACTTGTACCCTATAAGTGAAGCACCTAATAAAAGTTCATCTTATAGGGTGCATTTTGCATTCAATTAAACAGGCAAAGCTCACAAATCCGCCTGATGACAACAACTAGTTAAAATGTTAAATATTTAAAATGTTAAAATGCTAAAATGTTAAATAGTTATATATTTATATAGTTTAAATGTTAAATATGGTTATATTTGGTTATATTTAGTTATAAAGAAAATTTTATTCTTTATTACTGAAGATTGTACTGATGAATTAAATTTAGCTTTGACTGCAGGCTTTGAGATAAAAGAGAAATATAGATGTTATGAATGTATACTTTAGTCTATTGAACCCTCCTAATATTCTATTATTGTTACTAAGTAAAAAATATGATCTTTGAAATTAAATATTAGATCGTTTGGAAGTATGTTACAGAATGTATAAATAATTAGATTTGAATTGTAGTTGTAGTATGTGGTGCAATAGAAAAGTAAACATTGGCACAAAGAATGAAAAAAATAATTGCGAAATAGATGTTCAATCCAAAGGTAGAATACATATAGAATAAGAATTGGAATTGAACGTGGAGAATGCCTTGGTGGAGTTGATTTATATATGCATTTTTGCATAAGGGAGGAGAAGAAACAATGAAGATAGAATTGATAATGCAACCAAATCCATGTGCATGCGGACAGGCATGCATCGCCATGCTTGCTGGAGTGGCAGTTAATGAAGTTATTAAGATGATGCATACAGATGGTCCCACATCAATTGGACAGCTAATTGATGCTCTTGATTTTTATAACATTAAACATGCTGATAGAAATGTAAGATTATCTAAAAAGAACCCTACAATTTCCGAAGTAGCAATTCTGACAGTACATATGACAGGGTACACCCATTGGGTAGTCCATTGTAAAGGAAAATTTTATGACCAAGAGTTCGGTCTTCTTGACGCATGTCATCCTAATGGAAGGATAACATCATTTTTATCAATTTATTAAAATATGT
>DAMAVY010000083.1:0-10040 GCA_032077725.1 Clostridium sp.
GGTTCCTGGCCAACTTGCCCGTGCCGGCGCAGCCGCGTCAGTACGAATTCGCCCCCTTAAATTTATAACTACTCCCATGTACATAGTCATTCATACTTTTTACTTACATCACACTAGGAAAGGATTATTATGCAATCAAATGAAGATTAGTTGTTGTCAACCTGCGGCTTTACGGGTTTTGTAGCATTAGTCCAATGGCGACAAGCCAATGAACTTTACTGCCTTTTCTAATTTATCATCTAAATCATCGGGATAAAAGTGGCCAATACCCTTATTAATGTAATATTCATAAGGTACACCAATCCTATTAAACTCTTCCTTCATCTCTTCTACATCTTTAACAGGTATATCCTCTTCACCCTCCATAAATACCCATCTTGTTCCTCGCTTAAAACTACAATTAACACTTTCAGAGGTAAAGCTTTCAGGTTTTAACGAACATAAAGCTATAACACCCTTTATAGGAATTATGTCTCCTAAGGCAATATCTATAGCTCCTAAAGCTCCGCCTGAAAACCCACTAACTATGATTTTTTCGCTATCAATAGAATACTGGTTTATTAATGAATCGTAGCACGTTCTAATATCATCATGGATTGAACTATAGGTTTCCGGCGGTCTACCATTAAATCTTAGAGACTTATCATCACTGCTACTCGTTTCTAGATACAATTCTTTTTTTATCCATACATAGCCATCATGCCTTATCACTTGTGGTGACTGAATATATACAACAATAAAACCTTTACCCACCAGATACTCTTCATTCCAATACCTATTATGGTATGAAATATTATCTCCATCACCATGCAGACTAAAAACCAATGGATATTTTTTTTCACAAGTATATCCTTTTGGAAGGTATACTTTATATTCGAATTTTGCTTTTCTTTGAGCATCAATTAATAATAAATCGTTTTTCTCCTTTAGTTCCATATATCGTGGCCGCTCTCTTAAATCATCAAACCAATATAGTGGACACACAAAACCCTTGCCAATCATATAAGCTAATGCGTCGAAAAGCTTTTCATACATTTCACATTGATAATAAAAATAAAACTTATCCATCATAATAGAAAATTCATGCTTTTCAAACTCATCCTTCGAAAGAGTTTCTACTCCTCTTTCCAATACGTCTAAAGCTTCCATATATTTATCTACATCTGAAAAGCTACTATAAGTTTCTTCTAACTCTATAAAACTTTTATATTTCATTATTAACCTCCAGATAATTTTTTTTACCTTCTAGTAAAAATCATGAATCATAGTATTTATTACAGCCATCCTTTCCCTCATCAGTTCTAAATACCCTATATCCAAGCAGTCCTTAAGTAATACTCTTTTAAAATTATTTTTCATATTTATTTGACCTCAACAAATCAAGATTTTCATTTTTTTTGCACTTATTGCAAGGGTAAGTTTCACAATAGGCACAGCTTGTAAGCTCTTTTGACTTGCAGCAATTTCTTGTATTACACACCTGTGTCATCTTCCATTCAGACTCTAAACAGCCCGTACAATAAATCTCTTCTGCTTCAAACTGACAATTGAGCGTAGACCATTCTTTTGCCATCTTCTTCTTATCTTCCATATTACCAGATATAGAAACCTGATACGCAGGACATGTTTCACAATTAATTCCACATGGTGATATCATTTATAAATCATCCTTCCTTACATTAATTTTTATTTTTCATTAACCCACATACTGTTTAATTAACTTAATAGTTTTTTAGTTATAAGTTTTCGATATTTTATTTACAATTATACTATATTTTACTATTGCATGCATATATTTTTACATTTTCACTACTTGACTTACCAAACAAAAGGCATAGAATTAAGATTATTAATCTTAATTCTATGCCTTAATTCCACTCATTAATTCTAGCCTCAACACTTTGCCTATTCCCAAATTTTTTTCATTTCTAAAAAGTCTTGATCTTCATCATTTACATGCCACATGAATTCATCTATAGTTTTAAATCCTAATCTTTCGTATATTTTTATAGCTCTTTTATTAAACTTTGCCACAAGTAGCACTATTTCATTAAATTTATAGATTTCTTTCCCAAAATCCAGTATAGTAGAAACCACTTCTGTCCCCATACCTTTACCTGTTAAGCTCGGTCTCATTTGTACTCCAACACTAAATTGTTTATCTTCATCGTCATAGTCAAAACTACAATGACCTATTAATTCATTTTTCTCATTATACATAGCAAATGTATTTTCTTCATTATGCAAATTTTTTATATACTCATTTTTAGCTTTCGTTTTATCATTGTCATAAAAAGAATATACACCGTCATATTTCCATGTAGCAATATCTTTAGCATCACCTTTTGTTGGTTTTCTAAATTCTATATTCATTATTTTCCCTCCCACAATTAAACACTATATACATATATTATCAATCAAGTTTTCGAATTGCAATCTCATAAACAAGTGTTAACTAAACTTGAGTCTCTTATATAATTATATATACTGCATCTTACTTTTAAGGAAATAAAAATAAAAGGTAATTGATTGCTGACCTCTTTACATTAATCATTCTAAAATATATATGTTTTATTTAAACGAACATATTTTTTATAAACTTTTACAAAAAAAATAAGAATACACCTATCAAGGTATACTCTTATTTATATTTACTTCTCTATTTCAATCTCTCCACTTTCGATTTGTTCTTTAATTATATTTTCTATATCTTTCGTAGTAAGTAATTCTAATTTAGGTCGTTTGTGATTTATTTATCTAAATTAGTTTTACAATCAGCAGTATTACAGGTTTTAAGTGCGCGAAAGACTACTAAAAAACCGATAAGTAGCAAAACTAAAAAGAAATAGAGACCAGCTAATGCACCTGTTGACGTTCCTTCAATAAAGTTTGCTGTGTTTTGTTGAAAAATGGACATAGCCAATGCAACAAATGCTGTTGAAATAGCACCAGAAAATTGTTGCAAAGTTGTAAATATTGCGTTTCCATCTGCATTTTGATAAGGCAAAATAGATGAAAGACCCATAGCCATCAAATTGCTATATGCTAAACCAACGCCAACCATAAAAATGACATGACTTGTTACAATTAACGTGATCAGTCCGGAAGTTAAAATAATTGTTAGGAACAACCATCCTATAATAGAGATACTAAACCCTAAAAGAATTGGTTTTTTTTCGCCAATTTTATCCAATAATCTTCCAGACAGTGGTGCAAAAATTGCACCGACTAAAGCACCTGGAAACATCATCAATCCAGCTTTTGAAGAAGTAATACCTAGTGTTAATTGCATGAAATTAGGAATAATGAATGAAATGCCTAATAACATCGCTTGAAAAATGACAAAGCCAAATAAATAAATACTAAACTGCCTATTTTTGAATAACGCTAGGTTAATCAAAGGTTCTTTTTTATTTAGTTTTACAAAACTGATCGCACTTACTCCGACTAGTACTAAAACTATCCAAAAAATAGGTTTTCCAAAAAGGCTAAAACTAAGTAACATAGAGCTAAATAAAACAGCCAATGCTCCAGCAGCTAATAAATTTAGATGTCCTGATTTTACAATGGGTTCCTTTGGAATAGCATACATTCCAATCAAAGCTGTTAATATCAGAACAGGTAATAAAAGAACGTAGATATACTGCCATCCGACTGTTGATGTCAGCATTCCTCCATAAGTCGGGCCAATAGCAGGAGCAATCGAAGTCGTTAGTGTTCCGATACCAATCATAAAACCTCGACGTTCTAAGGGTGCTTTAGTTAAAATAATGTTGAACATAAGAGGAAGTGCAATCCCTGTAGCAGCGCCTTGTAGCATTCTACCTAATAACAAAAGTGAGAAGTTAATGGGAACGCTATCTAATGCGACACCTACTAAGAAAAGACAAATGGCACATAGGAATAAATTACGCATAGAATAATTTTTAATCAAGTAAGAAGACAAAGGAACAATAATTGCAATCATAAGCAAATAAATAGTCGTCACCCACTGTACCTGATTTGTTTGAATATGAAATTGATTTAAAAGAGTAGGGAATGTAACGTTCATCGCCGTTTCAATCAGTACACCAGTAAATGCCATAATACCCGTTGCTAGTACAGCTAAATTTAAGTTGAAATTTCTTTTTTTTGTCATTTAATCACCTCTATTTTTTTACAAAAAAAATAGAGACAAGATTTCATAAAATCTCGCCTCTATTTCGGCGCAAAATTTGCGCTATCTGTACGATATTTTTAATTATATCAGAAAATAAATTACCGTCAACAATTATATCATTTCTTAAACAAAATTATATCATTTCTTAAACAAAACTTATTTTTACACTTTCTACTAGCGCCACACTAGGCAAAGATTTCGATGCAATTAAATGAAGAATAGTTGTTGTCAACCTGCGGCTTTACGGGTTTTGTAGCATTAGTCGAATGTCGACAAGCCAATAAATTTTACTGCCTTTTCTAATTTATCATCTAAATCATACTGAAAGTTTAACTTATTAAGATTAATATCTAAATCCCCTGTGTCCAAGCAATCCTCAAGTAATACTCTTTTAAAATTATTTTCAATATCTATCTGATCTCAACAAATCAAGATTTTCATTTTTTTTGCACTTATTGCAAGGGTAAGTTTCACAATAGGCACAGCTTGTAAGTTCTTTTGCCATCTTCGTCATTTACATACCACATAAACTCATCTATAGTTTTAAACCCTTAATTCTTTTTTCCTTGCTATTAAATCTTCAAATTTTACATCTAATTCTTTATATTTATCGCTATCCTTAGGGTACTTACTTAATTCCCCTAAAATAAATACAATTTCATTTTCTATAATCATCTTTTCTTCTAACTTATTTTTACTAGTAGAGCCATAAATATTATTATTTTTTTCTAAATACTCTTTTAGGGTATACTCTATCCTCTTTATTTTTTTGCCTTCAAAGACAAGCAGTTTGTTGCACACCTTTTGCATCATATAACGATCATGAGATACTAATATAATAGTTCCTTCATAAGAAGCAAGGACTTCTTCCAGCTTTTCCCTACTATAAAGGTCTAAGTGATTGATTGGTTCATCAAGAATTAATAGTTCACAAGCTTCTAAAATAAGCTTTACAATTTTAAGTCTTGTTATTTCCCCTAGGCTTAAGGTTTTTATAGATTGATCTGTCATTCTTTCATCAAAACCCATATTAAATAATATAGTCTGCAGTTTCCCTCTTTCTTCTTTTGAATTAATATCAAATATATATAAAACAGCTTTTTCAGTATCTAATCCTATTATATCTTGACTTAAGTAACCTATTTTTGTACTACTGCTTAAGAAAACTTCCCCGCTATCTATAACCTCCTCTCCTAGTAAAATTTTAAGTAAAGTAGTTTTTCCACAGCCATTGCTTCCAAAAATGCCTATTCTCTCTCCCCTTTGAATATAAAATGAACTTTCATCAAATAAAAGTTTATTTTCATAACTTTTACTAATTTTAATAGCTTCAACAACTCTTGTTCCTTTAAGGCTTCCTTTTTGCAGCTTAAAATCTATCTTTTTCTCTTCCTTTGGCTTTTCTACTCCTTCAATTTTTATTTTTTCAAGCTTTTTTATTCTTGATTTTACTTTCACATCCATCTTTTTTGCCTTTGCCCTAAAATATTCTTTACCACCCATTTTATTTCCTGATGCAAGGGCCTTTTGTCGTGATTCTCGATGTGCCTTAGAAGACCAGTTTTTAAGTGTTTTTATTTCGTCATTAATTTTTCTTTTTGTTTCTTCTTGAATTAGATATTCATTGAACTGAGCCTTATACCTTCTCTTCTTCTCTTCAATATAAAAACTATAGTTACCGTTGTATTCATGAATAATACCTTCCTCTATTTCTAAGATTTTATCTATGCATTCATCGAGAAAATATCTATCATGGGAAATAGCAATAACAGTTCCTTTTTAATTTTTAACTTCCTTAATAAGCCACTGTATTCCATTATAATCAAGGTGATTTGTTGGTTCATCAAGAATTAAAAAATCTGGATTTGTAGACCATATTTCTGATAGAGCTACTTTTGTTCTTTCTCCACCACTTAAATTATTTAATTTTTTATTATCCCATTTTTTGACATCTTCTAACCCAAGATTACTAGAAACCTGCAAAAATTCTTTAAAGTTTTCTTCACAATTAATGCTTTTTACATAGGCTGTATCTTGCTTTAAATAACCTATATTTACAGATTTTTTGTGCCATAAAATAGAACCCTCATCGCAGTCTATGTCTCCTACTATTATGTTTACGAGAGTTGTTTTCCCCGCACCATTTAAACCTACTAACCCTATTTTCTCTCCTATTTTTACATCAAAATTTACGCCTTTTAATATTTTCTTTTCTATAAAATCTTTTTTTAAATTTCTAATGGATAATAACATTGCCATACATATTCCTCCTCAGGATCTTATACATGCATGTTTAAAAAAGAACGCAAAATGGCTACATGAGAACAAAGCTCACATGTAGCCATTAACTGTATTTTAGTGCACTGACCCAAATCAAAGGGCATGGTAAATACACAATTATACAATACTAAATGTATCTGTTCTTAATATATAACATGCAAAAAAAGACATCAAATTTAAGCCTATATAAAAGGCCCTTTTTTCACATAATTATTTAGTTATATTAATTAAGAACAGTAATCAACATTTATTTGTACCTCCGCATTTTAAATTATATCCTTAATGATTTTTCTTTATATATTGTCTCACAATTTAAATTCCATAGTCAATACTACTTTTCCATTATTATATCTTCATATCTAATAAGTCCTAACGGGCTCTGTTTTGCGCCTATTATTCCTTCCCTTGCAACGTGTCCCATCTGAGGGTGATATAGGAATATCCATGGGATATCATTTACTATTTTTTTCTGAATATCCTTATACATATCCATTCTCTTCATAGGATTGATAACTCCCTTTGCATCATTCATCATCTGAGTTACCTCGGAATTATCATATCTAGAAAAATTAGTTACAGTTGCAGGGTTAAACAAAGGCTCTAGAAAATTATCTGGATCCCCAGTGTCTGCTATCCATCTTGAAACATACAGGTCACACCTTTTTATTGTTTCTGGATTTAAATACTTATCAATGGGAACCTTTTCAATAGTACACTCTATGCCTACAGCCTTTAAGTCCTCCACTACAAACTTTGTAATTCTATTAAATAAAGTATCCTCACTGCCTTCTCTTGAAATAACCTTAAGCCTTATTAAAGATTCTCCTTTTTTCCTAAGTATATCCTTAGCAAGGGATGGTTTATAATCAAAGCCTGCAAGGTTATCACTTGGAATCATGTCTGGTGGAATCGGACCCTTTGCTTCTACAGCCATTCCCCCTAATATTTCATCGATTATTCTCTTCTTATTAATGGCATGGTTAAGGGCTCTCCTGATATCCAAATCCTTTACCGCATGTGAATTTGATTCAAGATTTAAGCCAACATAGTAGCTTCCTAATATGCTTCTCATTGTAATTTTTGAAGAAACATCCCTTAATTTCTCTCTGCTTTCCTTGTTGTCAACAGGAATGAAGTCGTATTTACCATTTTTAAACCCTTCATCAGCTTTCTCCTCATTGAATTTGATGCTAACCTTATCAATATAAGGAGTACCAGCGTAATAATCCTTAAATGCCTTTAATAAACATCCTTCATTATCCTTGCTTTCAATAGTATAAGCACCACAACCAACTATTCTTCCTTTAACTGCCTCTGCCTTGCAGATAATTGAACAAGAGAACTGACCAAGGTTAAGCAGAAATCCACTATAGGGGCTTGATAGCTTAAGAGCTATTCTATATCTGTCTAAAATTTTGATTCCACTTACTTCTCGAGTTCTTCTAGACGCAAAATCCTGAGAACCTTCAAGTTGTTCAAGATACCAATTGTTTGCCGATTTTACATCAGGATTTAATAGTCTTTCATAAGAATATTTTACATCTTCAGCAGTTACCTCAGTTCCATTATGGAACTTAGCACCCTTTCTAAGATTAAATATCCAAGTTAGATTATCATCTTCAACATGCCAACTCTTTGCGATACCAGAAAGTATTTCACCAGAAGCTCCTATGGTGAGAATTCCTGAGTGTTCGTTCACAAGTATCTGTCCACTTTCCTGATCATAAGCCATAGCCGGATCATAGTTCAGAGGGGCAGTAATCATGGATGTTCTTATTATACTTTCTTCTCTTTCTCCTACACCCACCTTTTCAAGTAGTTTCCCAGATATTGCTTCAAGATTTCTGGATTCCTCAGAAAGTTTCTGAAGAGCAGCCTTTGTATATTGGGTATCAAGTGAAGCGGTTTCTACCATTGCAATAACATTCCTTGAAACTACATTCATCTCTTCTGTGGAACCTATAACTTCTTCAAGGCTCTGTGTTTGCTTAGTCACAGCGGAATTAATTTCCTTTGCAACATTTGCTGAAGTAGTTACTGCATTAATAATATTATTGAAGGCATCAAGTGTGTTGTTCGCTATTTCAGAACCTTCCTTAACCTTACCTCCACTCTTGTCCATAGCCTCAACAGTAGCAGCTATACTCTGATTTATTTCTTCAATTGTCTTTGAAATATACCCTGCAGTTTCAGCACTTCTCTGTGCCAAATTCTTAACCTCTTGAGCTACTACTGCAAACCCCCTGCCTGCTTCCCCTGCTCTTGCTGCCTCTATAGATGCATTAAGAGATAAAAGGTTGGTACTATTGGCTATATCTTTGATTGCTTTAAGCATGTCATCTATAAGTACTGCCTTTGAGCTAAGCTCCATAACTGTACTTTTTGCGTAATCTACAGAAGATTGAATTTCCACCATTGCTTCAATGGATTTGTGAACAGTCTTACTTCCATCTTGCGCAGCTTCCATTGTAGTATCAGCAATACGTTTTGAATCTTCAGTACTAGCAAAAACCTCCTCGGCTAAAGCAGAATAGTTAGTTATTTCACTGGCTACTTTACTTATTGAATCCATTTGTACATCAACTGATTGTGCAACCTTTTGAGTTACACCTATAAGATTCTCAACTGCAAAACTGGTTTCTTCAATTTTTCTTCCAATCTTGTCCACTGTGCACTTTTGATTATGCTTCATAAGGGTAGTTTCATCCCCACCCCTTGTAGCCGCAAGATCTACTGCACCATTTATATCTTGGTTAGTATTATGTACAAGTTCTTTGTTCTTTCTCCAATTTAACATGTATTTTCACCTTCCATTCTTTCCTATCTATATTACATTATACTTCATTATCGTAACAATTTGTAATATACTATATATTTTATCTAATTCTCCATAAAATAACTTTGATTTGCATTATGTTTAATAATTGTATTTATTATCCACAATTAGCACCCAACCTTCAACGCTTTTCTGAAACAAAAATGCGCCACTCTGCATTTTGCATCATGGCACATTTATTTACTTGCTTTCTCTTTCAATTTTTAAATCAATGACTAAAAAAATATTCTTTCACTGCCTCCTCGTCACTAAAGTGGATGGTTTTATACTTTAATATTTGATAATTCTCATGCCCTTTTCCTGCAATTATTACTGCATCACCTGCCTCTGCCATTTGAAGGGCTTTAAATATTGCTTGTTTTCTATCCTCTATTTTTTCATAACTACAATCAGTTTTAACTATTCCTGTCTCTATGTCATTTATTATTAACCTTGGTTCTTCTTTTCTAGGGTTGTCTGAGGTAATAATACAATAATCGCTATATCTTCCTGCTATTTCACCCATTATTGCTCTTTTGCTTATGTCTCTATTACCACCACAACCAAAAACTAAAATTAATCTACTTTTAGCAATTTCCTTAACTGCACTTAGTATGTTTTCTAGTCCATCTGGTGAATGGGCATAATCTACTATTGTTAAAATATCCTTACTATTTGGTATAGCTTGAAATCTTCCTGGTACTCCTTCAATTTTTTTAACACCTTTTATTATGTCATCTAAAGCTAATCCTAGTGAATTGCAGCTTGCAATTGCAGACAGTGCAT
>DAMAVY010000084.1:0-9326 GCA_032077725.1 Clostridium sp.
ACTTTTTATATCCTTGTTGATATAATTGTTCTAATGTTCTTCCATAACCACATCCTACATCTAAAATTAAATCATCTGACCTTACATACTTAGCAAATTCCTCAAAATGAAATGGTGTACTAAATTCCTTTTTATCAGCAATTGTATCCCAATATTGTTTTTGTTCTATTTTAAATTTATAAACCATAATATTTCTCCTACTATTAATAATATCCATATAAATTTTAAATTAATCTTTAAGTACTATAGATTGAACCTCTTGTTTAATTTTTTCTACATACAATCATAAGTTCTGTTGCACCAAAAACACCAATGCTGTATAATTCGCTCTTCAATCCTTCTAAAATTTGTGAGTATTTTTCATGCATCTCCAAATCACTTATTTCTCGTATCACAGATGCCAATCCTTGAAAACATTGATCTAAAATCTCCTTTTCTTCTTCTAAATCTTCGTTTTCTTCCTGTTCTTCATGGGTATTAAATTTAAACTTGTCCACTATTTCTAGGTTTAAATCCTCTACTATTTTAACTAATTCATTTTCACTAAAAGTCTTGTTATGACATATTCCAAGATAAGTATCAATCTCTCCTTGTAAATGATGAATTTTCACATGAGAAAGTTGCTTCTCAGATTGATTATCAGAAATCATTTCATTAATTATTATAAGGCCATTTGGCTTTAGCACCCTTTTTATTTCACTTAATACTTTTTCTTTATTTGGTAAATGATGAATAGTATTAGAAATCGAAATTATATCTATACTATCATTATCAAATTTCATATCGGCCCCATCCATACACATAAATTCAGTTCTTTCATCTTCATATTCTTTTATAGCCCTAGCTAATGACTCTTTCTTTGTATCTATTCCAATTATATTACTATATCCTGGTAAACTATCTTGCAGCACTTCTATAAAAGAGCCTATACCTGTACCAACATCCAAAACTTTTAAATCCTTAGATTCACTACTTAATATATTTTTTAATTTTTCCATATTTCCACCCCTTTTATTTTTACCATTGTAACCATATTATAACATATAGCATTTTTTATATCATCTATCATTCACTATCTAATTAATCACTAATTTTTTAATAAAAAAATACCGCATATCCAATTAAAATGAATAACACGGTATTTATAATTAATTTTAATAAATCTCATAACCTAATGTTTTTTCATATTCTCCATTAAAGCTCTTTTCCCATCATAACCATTCCATTGTAGGATCTAAATCCTCTTTTATTATAAAAGCCTTCTGTGCCATCTTCTCTAGAAGTGAACAAGATTATTTCTGAAATTTGATTATCTTTTAATTGTTTTTCAAATTCTGTAAGGATTTTTGTTCCAATGCCTTTATTTCGCATTTCATTTTTAACGCAAAATTCCTTTGCATTAAACATTACCCCATTGTAAAACTGTTCTTCACTTCCCAAAATCATTCCGCATAACTCACCATGAAGATATGCTTTAAGTCCATAAAACCCTTCACAATTTGTCATTTGATGTAACCTCTTTGAAGCAGTTTCTAAAGTCCATTCATCATTCCAAGGTGGTGCATTAAATGTTTCAACGTACATTTCTGCAATTTCCTCTATGTCTAATAAATTAATTTCTTCAAATTTCATTTTACCCCCCTATTTTTAAGTTTCACCCTTTGTTTCATTATGGACATAATACAAACCCTCTGATTTAGGACAGTCCGCAAAATAATATTTTCCTATTATAGCAAAGTGTTACTAACTTAACTTAAAAAAATCTAAAATAAATAAATTAATTTTCATAACAACTTATTAAAATTAATTATAAATCAAACATTGTTTACATCTATTAATGTACTTTATGGTTTTAACCAAAAATATAATATTAAGAATAATTAGTCCCAATAAATATATTAAATTAATTAATGGTATAAACACTACTATTAAAATGAAGATATAAGCTATAGTTAAAGCTTTATATTTACTCCACCTCTCTTCAGCTTCATTAGCTAAATCATATTTTTCATATTGCTTTAACATTTCTTTCATTCCCTTAAATAAATTGTAAATAATCAATAATGTTAATACAATAGAAATTATTGCTATTGGAATACTAAACATTCCTGTATATCCATAATTAATCATCCCATTAACATTGGTAGGCTGATATATTAAGAAAATTGACATTATTATCATAAAGAAATTAAACTTTGAAGCTTTTTTAAAAAACTCACTCTTTTCTTTAAGTTCATTAAAAGCTAATGCAAATAATATAAATCCAACTATATCAGGAAAAATATCAAAGCCTTGTACTCTGAAGCTAAGCATAATAAATAAAAATCCCCAAGACAACTTGTTTAATCCACTCTCAATCATGTAATTCACCCCTTTTAGTTATAAAAAAGATTATTTATTTTTTGGTAGACTTTTAAAAGCGCATTATCTATATATATTATTATACCATGTATTTTATTCCACAATAAACAATTATTTCTATAGCATTACTAAGTTTTGAATATTATATTCTTAAGAAAATTTATGATACTATGAGTTCACTATAAATCTCTCAAAAAAATACCTGAGTTTCATTAACTTCCACCATTCACACAATTTCTATCTTGACAATTGTGCTAATAAAGATATAATTAATAAGATTATAGTTTTTAAATTAAATTTAGTAGGTGAAAAATATGTCTGACTCATTAATTACAAAACAAGCCATTGCAAATGGTCTAAAAGCAGTAATGCATCAAAAATCTTTTGAAAAAATAACAATTGCTGATATCACAAAAAGTTGTGGTTTAAATCGCCAAACTTTTTATTATCATTTTCAAGATAAATTCGAACTCTTAAACTGGATTTTTTATAATGAAGTTATAGAAGTATTAACTGAGGGATTGTCACTAGATACTTGGCAACATAATTTGTATAACATGTTACATGTTATGGAAAGTGATAAAGCTTTTTACCAAAATGCAATTAATCAATCATTTCAAAGTGAATTTAATGAGTATTTAATCCAAATATCATCTGCTCTCTTCTGTAATATTATTGATCGCTTAGATGAGGACAAGCAGATAGATGACGAAAGCAAGAAATTTATTGCGGAGTTTTATACTTATGGAGTTGTGGGGCTTATCATAGAATGGGTAAAAAGTGGAATGAAAAAATCTGCATTACACATTAAAAATCAAATATCGACCTTAGTTAATGACAGTAAAGCTTTTGCTGTAAAGCGCTATTTTGAAGAAAAAAAGAATGATACTCAAATTTAATATTAAAAATAGTGAACTTACATTTCTCTAATGTACTTGCACTTTACACCACATAGCAAAACTATTCTATTCTAAAAAACTTGAATAGAATAGTTCTTTTACTGCTAGTTTATCATTATTCTTGCACAATTCAATAAAATCATTATAGATTTTTAAATGCTGAAAATCCAAACTATTTTTACTGATGGCTGCACCTAATTCTAATAGATTTCTAGTGCAACGCTCAGGAGATTTTTGCATATTTCGTGTTATGATATTGATTGTTTTATCTAACGCAATATATTTAAATTTTAATGACATAATAAGCAACCCTCTCTTATCATCTTTTTATATTAACTATCCTTAATTTTAACTATTTTTATTCTTTTACATAGTTCATGTGTGTTATCTTATTTAACTTCTTGTAGTCTACATATTAATTGTAAAATACCTTCTAATTTATAGCAATATACATTTTAATTGTGAAATACCTTTTATTTTCTTATATAATGCATTTTTATTGTAAAATACCTTCTTATTTCTTTCCATAGACAAAGTTCACATATTGTCTTAAAACACTACATTTATGCAAGTTTATATAAATTTACGACATTATTTGAAAAATGTCTAATTTCACGACACTTTCTCTAGTTTATATAATTTTGTGACAAATGAAGAAATATGTATAATTACATCCTTTCTCTATGGTGATATACTCACAAATGAGAAAGGAGATGACACACATATGAAAGAAAAAATTAAAAGCAAAAAAATAGTTCCTATAATTGTAATCATTGGAGTTATAATTCTTCCATTACTATATAGTTACTTCTACTTAGGCGCATTTTGGGATCCATATTCAAGACTAGAAAGCGTACCCGTAGCTATTGTTAACGAAGATAATGGAACAACAATTAATAATGAAAAACGTAATATTGGTCAAGAGGTGTGTGACAAACTAAAAGAAGATGGAGCATTGAAATTCACTTTTACGGATGCTAAGACTGCAAAGGAAGGCACCGAGGGTAAGAAATACTATGCTACTATAAAAATACCTAGCAATTTTTCAGAAAACATTGCATCTGCAAGCGAATCAAAGAAGCAAGTTGCTGAAATAACTTATACATCTAATGAAAAGCGAAATTATTTGGCATCTCAAATATTAAATAGCGCTGTTGCTAGAATTGAGAAATCTGTTCGTTCAAGTGTAAATAAGGAGATTGTAGGTCAACTTACTGATAAATTAGAAAGTTCACCAGAACAACTTACTACACTTGCGGATGGACTAGGTCAGTTACATGATGGTTCTTCAGCTTTACAGGATGGTACTTCTACTTTAAAGGGTAAAGTTCCAGAATTACAAAGTGGAGCTTCTAAGTTAGTAGATGGTACATCTCAATTAAAGAATGGTACTTATGCTTTAAAAGCAGGAACCACTGATCTTTCAAAAGGTACTAGTCAGTTAGTAAACGGTAGTACTGAACTAGCCAATGGCAATAAAGCATTCAATGATAAATTCAGTGCATATAAAGCTGGTGTAGATGGTACTACAAAAGGTTCAGAGGAATTAAGTACAAATATGAAGAATTTAGATAGTGGGATTCAAGCATTAATTGATGGAGCTACCAAACTAGAAACTAAAACAAAAGATCTAGGAACTCTAAAATTAGGAGCATTAGGAATATCAAAAGGAGCGTCTGATTTAAATACTAATTTAGTTGAATATAACAGTGATTTGAACGCATATATTTCAAGTATAAAAGAAACCACTAAAACTTTAGAAGATATGGCTCAAAAAACTGGTGATCCAAATCTTATAGCTGAAGTTCAAAAGCTAAATAGTAAAGAAATTTCAGATAAGACTGCAGAACTATCAAATGATTATAAAGGCTTAATGATTAATTCGCAAACGGTATCTGCTATTGCATCAAAATTAGTAGGCGGAACAGCAAATATTGATCAATTAAATCCTGGAATTTCAGAACTAAAAGCAGGATTACAAAAATCCAAAGCTGGTTCTTTAGCATTATCAAATGGAGCTGCAAAATTGAATTCAGGTATGAATCAACTAAGTACTGCAACTTCACAGTTAGGTAGTGCCTCAAAACAATTAAGTGATGGATCTAGCACTTTAAATGGTGGTTTACTATCTTTACAAGATGGTATAACTAAAACTGATAATGGAGTAGCTGCACTTTCATCTGGAGCAACTCAAGTAGCCGATGGAACCAGCGCATTAAAGGCTGGAACCGATGCTTTAGTTAAAGGTACTTCTGATTTAGATGATGGAGCCCTAAAGCTTAAAGACGGTATTGGCACAGCTAAAGATGGCGTAAACGACTCAATAACAGATATTAATGGTCAGCTAAAGGTATTAAATGGTTTAGATGAATATGCAGAAAACCCTGTACAAATTAATACAGAAGCTTATTCACCAGTAGCTAATTATGGTACCTCATTTGCACCATACTTTATGTCACTATCTTTGTGGGTAGGCGGATTAATGATATTCTTCGGAATTTATTTCGATCCAGATGGAAAATTCAAATTATTATCAAGAGAATCTGACAATAAAGCATTAAGAAGTTTTGCCTACTTAGGAATTGCCTTCTTACAAGCAATAATACTTGATTTTGTATTACTAGTTTGCTTAGGCCTTAAAGTCAACCACATGGGTATGTTCCTAGTATCAACAGTACTTGTATCTATGGTATTTATCTCAATCATTCAGTTAATGATTGTATTCTTAAAAGATATTGGTAAATTCCTTTCACTTGTATTTTTAATATTACAATTAACATCTTGTGGTGGTACCTTCCCTATGGAAACTGTACCAAAAATATTCAATATCTTATATCCATTTATGCCAATGACATATTCTGTTGGAATATTTAAAGAAGCAATTAGTAGCATAGATGGCACTTCTCTTGCATGGCAAAATTTTGGCATATTAATGGGAATTTTAGTAGCTGCTATGGCAATTACACTTATATTCTCAAGAGCTAAAAAAATAAAAGCAGATGGAGTAGTTGAAGCTTAAAATATACCGAGTAAATTAAGGTATAGGTTAGGAAAAAATATTTACTTCTACAAAAAAGAAATCTATGATTAATTACTGGTTCACAAATTAATCATAGATTCTTTTTTTTATTCTTTTATAAATGGCCACAAATTTATACCATGTAGTAGACGGTCACCCCTTGCTTGTCTAACATGTTTTATTCTAAATTGTTTGAAATTCAATACTTAGTAATTAGTAGTCTCTTTTGATTTAATCACTTTTAGAAGAAATAACAAACTAAGTAAGGTAATTAATGTTAAAACAATTGCAGTTATTATTTTTTGAGATGATAATTGTTCTTTTACATTATGCCCATTTTCAACTATTTCTATTGAGTTGCTATGCACATCTGCTTCACCGCCATGTTCTTTGCAGGCTCTGTTAAATATACCAGTTATATTTACTGTATCCCCTTTATTTTTATAATTACCATAGTACTTAATTTTTTCTGCATCACTTTTACTTAACCATATACCAATTGCATTGGTACCATCATTTATATTTACCCATGAATAGTCTCCTCTATTCATGACTTCCCCTATAGCTTCACCTTGAACTGTAACCTCCTGCCCATTGAGTTTTTTTGCATTTTCAATTAAGTCATTTATTACAGTTACATCTTCTGCATATGCATTTAATGTGAGTGGAAATGCTAATAATACAAACATAATTATTAATGTTTTGAGTAATTTACGCATATTTTTTTAATACCTCCACCTATATATCCTATTAGTACAAATATAGAAAGAAATTCAAGTCTTCCTAAGTACATTGCAATTATATAATATACCTTCATAATTGCTGGCATTGAAGGTGTTGTAACGCCTATAGTCAAACCAACATTGCCAGTTACAGAAGCAGCTTCAAAAGCAGAATCAGCAAGAGGGTATCCATAATATGTACCAAGCAATGTTCCAATGGTAAAGGTAACAATATAGCATCCAATGATAATTGCAGATGATTTTATTAAACTATCTTCTAAAACTTGATCTTTTATATGATGAAATTTGTATACCTTCATGTTTCTATCTGATGAAAGTAGTTTTTTAACATCCATAATTAATCCTTTAAATACAATTCCTACTCTTAAGCCCTTAAACCCTCCTGCCGTTGAACAAGCAGAACCACCAATTAGCATAACCAAAACCATTATTAAAATTCCAAAATCTCCCCATTCTAAAGCAAACTGCCTTGCATAGATGGAACCAAATCCTGTTGTTGTATGTGCTGATAATATATTAAAAACAATTCTTCTAAAGCCAGCAATAGCGTCAGGATACACATTTAATTTAGCTAGTCCAGCAAGCGCTAGAATACAAGCTATAAAGGATGTGATAAAAAAACTTTGAGTTTCTATATTTTTTACTAATTCTTTTCGCTTTCCTTGCCATATTGCGTAATGTAATCCAAAGTTAAAAGAACCAAGAACAAAAATAATTATAGCAATGGTTTCATATAATATGCTATGGTAATACATAATATTTTGCGTATTTGGACTAAAACCCCCTGTACTCCATGAGGATTCAAATATATAAAGTGCATGAAGAAATGCTGATACTGGCTTTAAACCTATGATCATTCCTATTATCCACAATGCAGCTGTTCCAATAATAAGATAAATCAAACTAATTTTCCATATTTGTTTTGCAGTACCCTTAACATTTGGGACTAACTCAATATCCTTTCCCTCTCCAACATACATTTTGTAAGCTCCACCAATACCTTTTACTAGGAATGTAAGTGCTAAAACAACCATCCCCTGTCCTCCAATGAAAGTCAGCATATGTCTCCACATATTAAGTCCATTTGAAAGGTGATCTAAATCCTGTGTAAGAAATACTCCCGTAGTTGTGAATCCGCTCATTACGTCAAAACAAGCATCTAAAAATGATTTTGTGTGTCCACTCAATCTATAGGGAATTGCACATAGAAGAGTTAAAAGAATCCAAGAAAGAGCTGCAACAGCAAGTCCATGTTTCCATTGAAAATTTGACTTACTTTCCTTTGTTCTCATCCCAATCATAACCAGTACAAATCCAACAATTAATGAAATTGAGATGCTTATTATAAAATCAAGCATGGGACTCCATTCTTTAAATAATAAGGAAGTAATTGTAGGAATAATCATTAATAGAGATATGATTAGCACTATATAACCTGAATAATAACTTATGATTTCAATATTATGCGCTCTGTTTCTATTCTTATTCATTATCTCACCTCATTATAATTGTTGCTGCTATAAAGATTAATGCAATATAGCCTGTAACAGTAACCAATTCAAATAATATGCCCTTTACTTCATTTTTTTTGATATCCATTTTTTATTTCCTCCATTATATAACTCAGAAACTAAATCAGATAAAGCAGAATAATTGGTTACAATTAAGACCTTATCCTGATTTAGAATATTAGTATCTCCTCTTGGATATATAACTTCATCCCCACGTAATACAGACACAAATACACATTCTTCTGGTAATATAAGGTCTTTAATCATTTTATTACGCCAAAGAGTGTCTTCTTTTATTGATAATTCTGCTAAAACCATAGAACCAAGTCCTAAAGTATTAATAATTCTGTAATCATCTTTATCTATGGCATATTCAATCAAATTAGCAATTACCTCTGTGCTGCACACTATATTATCTATTCCAAGTTTATTAAACATTATAGTATTTTTAGGATTATTTACTCTAGCAATAGTTTTCATAGAATTAAAACTTAATTTGGCTATCTGACAAATAATAAGATTTTCTTCATCAGTACCTGTGACAGCTGCAACAATTTCAGCCTCCTCAATTCCAGCATCCTTTAGAACTTCTAAATCAGTACCATCACCCCAAATTACATCCATATTGATGTTTTCCGCGATTTTCATACATGTTCCTTTGTCTCGTTCAATGAGTGTAACTTGTTGATCTCTCTCCTTCAATGTTTTAAAGAGATTATAGCCAATTTTACCTCCACCAATTATTATAGATTTCATAACATCATCTCCTTACTAAATGAATTTATCAGTCTTC
>DAMAVY010000084.1:9336-10034 GCA_032077725.1 Clostridium sp.
GTCTTCCTTTATCCTTTTTATTAATAGTACAAATTATCATATCTCCTTTGTGTATTTGTTCACTTTTTATAGGAAGTCTCACAATTCCATTTCTCATTAATCCTGATATAATGCAATAGTGTTTTTTTTCAACATCACCAACAGAAGTTAATTTTTCCTTATTAACAAGAAGCTCAATGATTTCATAGTTATTATCTAGAGATGAAACAACATCTAAGCTTTTTACAAGGAGCTTATTTTTTAATATTTCAATCTCAAACTGTACTGGGTTAATAGTATTAATACCCAATTTATTATAGATAAATTTTTTTCCAGGGTCATTCACCCTTGCAATGATATTAGGAACATTAAATACTTTTTCGGCAATAAGAGATACCGTTAAGTTTATATTATCATCTGAGGTCACGGCTAAAAGAGCATCTGCTTCCTTTACTCCTGCTTCCTCAAGAATGTCGCTATCAAATTCTATTCCTTTTATCCTATGACCGTTAAAGCCACTTCCTAATACATTTAATTTATCAGAATTACGATCAATAATACAAACATCATTACCCTCATCAGATAAACCCTTTGCCAAATTACTTCCTAATTTCCCACAACCGATTATAATTATATGCATAAACTTTCCTCCAAAACATTTATAACTTATTTAATGTAGCATCTTTACTATCATAGCTTGTATATAATAGATAACTCAG
>DAMAVY010000085.1:0-10013 GCA_032077725.1 Clostridium sp.
ATACTTATGGCAAGACATAAAGGAGACTTATCTGCCTTCATAGAAGGAACTAATAAAATTAAGGAATTAAATAAAGATTCTAAGATTTTAATATCAGAAAGTTGTTCTCATAATACTTCCCATGAAGATATAGGGAAAGTAAAGATTCCAAAACTTTTAAATAAACATGTGGGGTTTGAATTAAACTATGAATATAGAGTAGGTCATGATTTTCCAGAGGACATAGAAAAATACGATCTAATAATTCATTGTGGAGCCTGTATGATTAATAGAAAAACTGTAGTTAACAGGATAAATCAGTGCAGAGAAAAAGGTGTAGCTATAACAAATTATGGAGTTATACTAGCATACTTAACAGGTATACTTGATAGAACTTTAAGTATTTATATGTAGGATATATTAAATTTTTGGAGCATGGGAATGAACTGTTTTATGTTAAAAAAGTAGTTTGATGTCAGATATATCCATATTATATCTTCATTTGACAGGTTGCGACTAGAAGCGTAGAATAAAGGTGTACGTGACTAAATTTGTTGCATACAAAATAATATAAGCTGATATGTATAGCTTCATGGGAGTATTACTCATTATGGAGCTATTTTCACGCGACCACGGAAGGCATTTTATACTTTTCTACGTTAACGGAAGAGCTAAAGTATTACCATAGCAAAGATGCTAAAATGGTACAGAAAAAGAAAAGTTAATGTTCTTCAGCAGTGATAACAGCTATAAAAAAGGATGGAGAAGAAAATGTCACCAAAAATTTTCAATCTGATTAAGAACAAAGAAATTACTAAAGAACAAGTGATGAAGGATATTATGGCTGGAATTATAGTAGCTATAATAGCTCTACCCCTTTCCATTGCACTTGGAATTTCTTCTGGAGTATCACCAGAAAAAGGTCTGATAACTGCAATTATAGCAGGATTTATAATATCTCTTTTCGGAGGAAGTAGAGTACAAATAGGAGGACCCACAGGTGCTTTTGTAGTACTTGTATATACCATAGTGCAAGCTTATGGCATTAATGGACTCATAATAGCAACCCTTATGGCTGGAATTATTCTAGTTATCATGGGAGTTTTAAAGCTAGGGACACTGATAAAATTTGTTCCCAACACTATAACAATAGGTTTTACAAGTGGTATAGCAATAACACTATTATCTACTCAGGTTAAAGATTTTTTAGGGCTTACTATAGAAAAAGTCCCAGCAGAATTTATACCTAAGTGGCAGAGTTATTTTGCTAACATGAGTAGCTTTAATTTTACAGCTTTAATAGTTGGAGCTGTGGCAATATTAATAATGGTATATTGGCCTAAGGTTAATAAAACTATACCTGGTTCTGTAATAGCATTAGTTTTAACCACATTAGTGGTACAAGTATTTAATCTACCAGTAGAAACTATAGGAAGTAGATTTACTCATATTTCATCAGCAATACCAACACCTTCACTACCTATGTTGGATTTTGAAACTATTAAGCTTATGTTTAAACCAGCATTTACAATTGCAATACTAGCAGCTATAGAATCATTACTTTCTGCAGTTGTAGCGGACGGAATGATAGAGGATACCCACGATTCTAATATGGAGTTAATTGCTCAGGGACTTGGAAATATAGGTTCAGCATTATTTGGAGGAATACCAGCAACAGGAGCTATAGCAAGAACAGCAGCAAATGTTAAAAATGGTGGTAGAAGTCCAATCTCAGGAATGGTACATGCTATAACTTTATTTTTAATAATGGTACTATTTATGCCTCTTGCAAAAATGATTCCTATGACAACTTTAGCATCAGTGCTAATAGTGGTTTCTTATAATATGGGTGAGTGGGCAACCTTTAAAAGATTACTCAAAGCACCAAAGAGTGATGTTGCTACTCTACTTATAACTTTCGTATTAACAATAGTATTTGACTTAGTTGTAGCTATCGAAATAGGTATGGTAGTAGCTATGTTCCTATGGATAAAAAAGCTGTCAGAAACTACTGATATTATAAAGGTTGAAGGAGAAAAAACTTACACAAGAAGTGATGGAAAAGTAATTACCATGGATAATGATAAAATCCTAGTATACGAAGTAAATGGACCATTTTTCTTTGGAGTAGTACAAGATTTTATTAAAGTAGTAAATGAAATTGAAACCTCTGCAGAAGTTTTAATATTAGATATGAGACATACTCAAGCTTTGGATGCAAGTGCAGTTTCAGCCCTCGTAAAACTACATAGACATTGTAAAAAGAATAAAATAAAGTTTATGTTGGTAAATTTACAAAGTCAACCGACTAAAGTTCTTACAAAGATGAAATATATAAAGAAGCTTGGAGAAAATTCCGTATTTAAAACAAAGGCAGAAGGAATAAAATCAGCCTTTGGATATTTAAATAGGGGTAAAGAAGTTTCAGTATAATTTACTAGGTGAAAAGATAACTGAAATTGAAATAAAAACAGAGATAACAGAGATAACAAATGGATATGATATATAGTTAAAAACCGAAATAACAAATAGAAGAGACTGTACATAATGAGTAAAAATTCATTATGTACAGTCTCTTTTTCATGAATTATATAAGAGGACTAATATAAGAGGTTCTTTTAGTTTTATTAATAAGAGTAGATAAACAGTCTCCAATTATTTTCATGCCAGCTTTTATTTCATCTACATTGGTGGCAGCAAAGCTAATTCTTAAGGCGTTGTCCTTATGTTTATCATTATTTACATAGAATACATTGCAGGGTACTAAAAGCACATCTTTTTTTGAACACTCACCGTAAAGTACACTAGCAGATACACCCTTTGGAAGAGTAATCCAAAAGTTAAGTCCACCCTTAGGATCGAAGAAATCAACGCCATAGATTTTAAGTTTACTTAATTCCTCTAGCATTACATCATATTTAATTTTATAAATATCTCTCATATATTTTAAATGATTTTCCCAATGTCCATTCTTAAAATAAAGCTGAAGAGCTCTTTGAATTAATCCTGAAGAAGAAATATCTGTAGTATGTTTTGCTGCTAATAAATTCTCCATCAAGGATTTAGGGGAAATGAGAAATCCAATTCTAAGTCCAGGCATTAAAAGCTTTGAGAAGCTCTTAATATAAATTACCCTATTTTTTTCATCCATAGATTTTAAAGTTTTTGCTTTAAAGGAAGAATCATAGGATAGTCCAGATAGAGAATCATCTTCTACTAAATATAGATTATATTTATCAGCTAAAGCTAATAGCTGTTTAAGCTTTTCTTCAGAATAAGAAGAAGTAGTTGGATTTTGAAACTGAGTCATTACGTATATTAATTTGGGCTTATAAACCTTCAAATTAGCCTCTAGTAACTCCATATTCATCCCGTCAATTTCCATAGGAACTCCAATAATGTTAGCTCCTCTAGATTTAAAAACGGCAGCAGCTCCTGTATAGGTGGGATTTTCGGTAATAACAAAATCTCCAGGGCTAAGGATTGCCTTTCCAATTATATCAATACCTTGTTGAGCACCTGATACTACCTGAATGCTATCGGGAGTAACATTTATATGATACTCATTTAGAACGTACTCACATAGAGATTCCCTAAGAGGTTCATAGCCATTACTTTCCTGATAACCAAAAGCATAACCCTTATCCCTGTCTAGAACTTCATTCAAAGCTGACTTAAATGCCTCTATCGGAAATATACTTGGATCAGGAGTAGCGCTAGCAAAGTTAATGGTAGTTGAGGACATAGATATCTGTCCATTTGACATAAGCTTGAAGTCCTCATGATATTCAGGGTAATCTATGGCCATGTTATTTGAAGCCATTTGGCTATTATTTTGATTTTCAATGGAAGATGTATTAGATACATATCTTGCATAAGAATTTTCTTGCTCTGAAACATAGTAACCACTGCCCTTTATAGCATTAACATACCTATTTATTTCTAGTTGTTTATAAGCATTTACTATAGTAACGTTATTAACTTCAAGGTCACTAGCGAGTTTTCGTATAGGCGGAAGTTTATCCCCAACATTTAAGGAGCCAGACTTAATAAGTCCTTCAATTTTATTTGCCACTTGTAAATACATAGGGATGTTCGAAGATTTATCTAATTCTATTAAAATAGAGTTCATTTTAAGATTCCTTTCTTGGATATTTCGTGTAGCATACGCTAAACGCCGTATATATTTTAAAAAAATCATATTGTATCGTTACAATAAGTATATAGGTTTGATGGGGGGTTGTAAAGATAAGAGTAGAAAAAAAATATTTTTCTAAATAGCTACATGAAAATGAAAAAAAGTTTCATTAATATAAAAATGTTTAATGATAAAGGAAAAGAAAAAAAGGAAGAATCTACTGAAGTAGTTAATTCTGAAGAAATAAAAACAGCTGAGAAAAATAAAGCAGATGAAGAGAAAAATATAAAAATAAACAATGCAAGTAAAAAGAAAGAGAACATAAATAAGCTAAGTAAAGCAAAAGTTGAGAACACAGATACAGATAAAGTCGTTGATGAAATGGCCGAAGAAGAACTTGGAAAAAATAAAATTAAAACAACTAAAGATAAGAAAAAATTAAAAGAAGATATTAAAAAGAAAATTGACAAGAAATTTTTACCTAACGTTAAATCTAAAGTAGAATTTGAATCGATTTATGAAAATATCGATTTAGAGTACAAATTGGTAGGTAAGACTGTAAAGGAAGATATAATAATAAATAAAAAGATAAGCAATCCTACAATTCAATTTAACTTAAATATAGAAAATCTAAAACCTAGAATTGAAGAAAATTTAATTACTTTTGAGGATGTAGATACGGGAACTAAAGTATTCAGTTTAGACAAGCCTTTTATGTATGATGCAAAAGGAGAAGTGTCTGAAGAAATTGAGCTTATATTTGAAGAAGCAGAAGGTGGAGGATACAGACTAGAGGTAGTTCCGAGTAATGAGTGGATTAATGATGAAAAAAGGGAATTTCCAATTACAGTGGACCCTATAGTAAGGACAGATGAAAATACAAATAATATTGAAGATACATTTGTAGCATCAACAGATACTGCAAATAAGTGGAATAATTTATTCCTAAGAGTTGGAAATGTTCAAACTGTAGGAACGACAGAAACATATATTAAGTTTAATGAATTACCAGCATTAAATGCGGGTGATATGGTTGTAAACGCTGAATTAGCGTTATTTAAGCTAGATAGTTATAGCGGAACTGATGGACAGATAAATGCATATACAGTTTCGAGCCCTTGGGAAGCAGATGCAGTAAATGGAGGAATAATATGGGGAACCAAGCCTAGTGTCGAAAGCAGAATATTAGATATTCAGAATGTTAATAATGGAATGTATTCGTGGAATATAACAAAAGCCGTAAAAGGTTGGTATACAGATAAAAACAACTATGGTATAGCTTTAAAACGAGCCAATCCTGCATCAGGGAATACAGCATTCTTATCTTCTGATTCCCATAGTTCTTATAGCTCAGGATGGCCATTGATATCACTGCAATATGTAAATAATACAGGATTGGAAAGTTATTGGACATACCATTCACAAGGCATGGGTAGAACTGGAGTTGGATACATTAATGATTATAATGGTAACGTAGTATTTACTCATAGTGATTATGAAGCATCAGATAGTAGACTAGGATTAAAAATAGAGCATGTCTATAATAGTAATAATAAAAATACTACTATAGGTTATGGAAATGGATGGAAACTCAATATTCAACAACAAATTACAGAGGAAAATATAAATGGTACAACCTACTATAAATATTTTGATAGTGATGGAACTAATCATTATTTTTATTATGATTCTACATCTAAAACTTATAAGTGTGAAAGCTTGGAAGGTATAAAGTTTGTAAAAAACAGCGATGGAAGTTATGAAATTACAGATAAGGATAAAAATAAGCTATACTTTGTTCCAGGAGGATACCTTAAGACTATAACTGACGTAAATAATAATACCAATACTATACTTTATAGTGGAACTACAATAACTGGTGTTATGGACAGCATGGAGAGGACTACATCTCTAAATTATACAGAGGGAGGAACACTGCTTGGCATCACTGATCCTGCTGGAAGAAAAACCTCCTATTCTTATGATGGAATACTATTATATCGAATAACTTATACTGATGGAAAAGTTTCATATTATAATTATGAAAGCAATAATAATTTGGCTTCAGTTCAAGGCTTAGAGGGTGATAAACTTATTTACGCCTATTATGGAGGTCCTACATCAAGGGTAAAAACTGTAACTTATAGAGATTCTTCTGGGAGTAATGGACAAAGCCTTTCTTATAAGTATGGGTATAATGAAACTGAGATAAAGGATGTTAAGGGGAGAACTAATACTTATCAATTTAACAATTTGGGAAATACAATATCTATCAAAGACTTTGAGGGTAGCGCACAATATTATAATTACAATAGTAATAAAGAGACTAAAAATAGATTAGAATTAGAATCTAAGGTTCAAAAGACAACTAATAATTATTTAATGAATCATAATTGTGAGGTAATCGATGAAAATTGGACTGGTGCTTATTGCACAGGTTCCACAGGGAACACTAGATTTAGTATCTCTATGGCAAATATAGGAAATCACTCTTTGAAGGTAGAAAAAACAAATAATGATAGTAGAACGTTCTATAATCAAGATGTTACTTTAGAGAAGGGTAAAACGTATACTTTTTCAGCTTATGTATCTACTGATGGAATAAGCAGTAGTAATGGAAAGGGAGCGGCTATATTTGTAAATTATCAGAATAAAGCGAAAGTAGATTCAACCATTGAATCTAAATATACTAGTGGAACCACCTCCTGGAATAGGCAATCAGTGACCTTTACACTTCCAGCAGATTCAGCATCTAATACTGTAAATGTTAGATGTGGAGTAATTCAAGAAACAGGAACTGCATACTTTGATAATTTACAATTGGAGGATGGTGAAGTTGTCAACAGATATAACCTGGTTGAAAATGGGAATTTTGTCGTAGAAGGATATAGAGACTCGAAGTTTTGGAGCGCGGGCGATTATGAAAAAACAAATGCACTAGAAGTAGCTTCAGATCCAACTTATCCATCAAGTTTAGATAAAATAAAAGCTGTCTATAAAATGCCAGGCAATGTAAGTCTTGATAAAAATGTTTATCAAACTATAAATATTTCAGGTAAAAAGGGAGATGCTTTTGTAGCTTCTGGCTGGGCAAAGGGAGAGTCACTTCCACTTGATACTAGTGGTAGATATTTTGCTTTAGATGTAGGAATAAAAAAAACTGATGGAACATACCAGTGGAAAGTAATCCCATTCAATGGGGATTCAGCATCTTGGCAATATGTATCAGGAAATGTGGTAGCCGATAGTGATTATACTAGTGTAACTATATATGGACTTTACTATAGAAATGCTAATACAGCCTATTTTGATGGATTTCAACTATATAAGGAAGAATTTGGTCAGAGTTATCAATATGATGAAAAAGGAAATATTAAATCTACAGCTGACTTGGCAAAGCAAAATACAAACTTTAATTATGATGGAGACGACAAGTTAACTTCTGTTACAGATGCAAAGGGAAATACAACTAAGTATGCATATGATGATAAGAGAAATTTAATACAAACTACTACACCTGAAAATGTTGCAAGTTCCTTTGTGTATGATAATTATGGTAATGCTGTATCATCAAAGGTATCAGGAAGTGGACTATTTATAGAAAGTAGTAGTATTTCAAGCGATACTGCTGGATATACAAAGAGGACTATAGATGCAAGTGGGAATGAAGTTTTAAATGTATACAGTGAATCTAAAGATAATTTAGATGTAACTATTAATCCTGATGGAGTTTCTACTTACTATGGCTATGATGAAACAGATAAGTTAGTAAATACAACTGGATATAAACAGTATGGGGAGGCAAAGAGGGCTGAAACTTTCCTTATAAATGGAAATAGTAGCGGAGATTTAGGAAGTCGAGCACTTGGAATGGGAGCTACACCAGTAAAGGATAGTAAGGGACACTATACTTTTAAAATTCAAGATGGTGGAGGAGTATCGTACAATTTAGGGTTAAGTAAAAATAAGGGTACCATGGCTATGAAATTTAAAACCTATGGCAGTGGTAGCTCTAGGTATTTACTTTGTAGTTTATCTCCTAACAATGGATCACTGGCAGTGTATATAACAGCAAGTAATAAGTTATGCTTAGCATTTAGAGATAGTAGTGGAATTTGGAAAGATGAAATTATATCAAATGCAACCATTAATGCTAACACTTGGTACTCGACAATAGTTCAATGGGAAAATACAGCTTCAGGTTTAAAAGCTACATTAACCATTGATAATGAAGCGAAAAGTATCACGGGTATAAGCTTTAAAGACTTTACTGGCGGTAAAGTCGTGGTGGGAGCGGATTCTAACATTAGAAATGCAATAAACGGAGAAGTAGAAGAATTATATTGCTCTCCTGAACTAGAAGATCTTACAACGTTAAAAGTTCATTACAATAAGTTGAAAAGTGGTGTATATGGATATTCGAAAAATTGGGATGAATATATTCCACTAAGAGGAAACTCATCAGGAATTAACGGAATTAAAGCTATAGCAGATAAAACCAAGTATGATTCTTCTAATGATTTAACTATGGAATCCACAGTAGGTAGATATGCTAAATACAGTACTGGTATAAGAGATACTTCAGGAACAATCAGTCTTTGGTTTAAAACCAATGCTAGTTCTGGTACTAGGTATATATTTGCAGGAAATAATAGAGATGATAATGGATTAATTGCAGCTTATGTATCAGATAGTAATAAGTTAAGATTAGAGGTTAAAGATAGCAATGGAAGCTTTTTAGACATTTTAGAGCAAGATGCTACAATAGTAGCAGGTCAATGGAACATGGTAGCTTTAACTTGGGTTAAAGGTTCTGGAGCAACTACATTCAATATGTATCTTAATGGAAATAAGAAGAGCGTAAATACAAGTAATTATAAAGATTTTTCAGGACCTAATATGGTTGTAGGACAATTTTCGGCAGAATCGCCTGTTGGTTATTCCATAAACGGTGAACTTGATGAATTAGTACTTTCAAGTAAGTGTTATGATGAAACTACAGTAAAATGGATGTATACTAAAGGTAGAGGGAATGTAGTAGATAAGGTTGCACAAAACAATTATGCATATAGTAATGATAAGTTATCAAAGGTATCTAGTAATAACACAAGTTATAATTTTACCTATGATGCTAGTGGAAATCAAAAGTCTGTAGCAGTAGGTAGTAATACACTTATAACTAATAACTATGATAATATTTCAGGTGTATTAAAAGATGCTACCTATGGCAATGGAAATACAGTAGCCTACACCTATGACGAACTAAATAGGGTAACAGGAAAGAAATTAGTAAGTGCTATAGAGCCAGCTCCGACTCCAACACCTGTGCCAGAACCGACACCAACGCCGGAACCAACACCAACGCCGGAACCAACACCAACGCCAACACCAACACCAGATCTAACGCCAATACCAAAACCAACACCAAAACCATTACCAGGTGGAGGAACTGTCACAGATCCAGGAACAACTAAACCAGGAATACCACGTCCAGGAGATCCAACAATATCGGACATGTCATTCCATGGAGAAAATGATGAACCAAGTAAATACAAAATAGATTTTATTAATACCTATACTGCAAATAACAGTTCTATTACTGAGACTGCATTTGCAAGATATGTATATGATAACACTGGAAATTTAGCTAAGATGGAAGATTCAAGAAGTGGAATTACCCATAACTATACCTATGATTTAGCAGATAGATTAGTAAAAACAGAAGATTCTAATGGAAACTGGTTTAAGTTTGATTATGATAAAACTAACAAAACAAGTAAAAAAGAAAACTATATAACTGGAAGATCATATTCCACAAGCTTTGAATTCGATAAAGATGGGAAAACTAAAAAAGTAGGACTACCATCTGGGAAAAGCTTATCTTATGCTTATGACA
>DAMAVY010000086.1:0-9994 GCA_032077725.1 Clostridium sp.
AAAGTAGCAGTTATTGGTGTTGTATCTCCACATATAACTAAATGGGATGGAGATAAATTAGTTGGCTATACTCCAAAAGATCCAGCTAAAGAAGTTCAAAATGTTATTGCTGATTTAAAGGCAAAAGAATTAGCAGATGTATTTGTAGTAACTGCTCATGTAGGGTTAACCGAGGAATATGGCATGGGTGATAGTGCTACAGATATAGCTAACTTAAATCCTGAGATAGCTATGATAGTTGCAGGACATAGCCATGTAACTAAAGAGAGCGCAGTAGTTAATGGAGTTTTAATTACTCAACCAGCAATTTATGGTGCGGGAGTTTCTAATGCTACATTAAATGTTACAAAGGATGCAAGTGGTGCCGTTATTTCAGTAAAAGCTTCAGCTAAACTAGAAGCATTTGCTAAGGATTCACCAGAAGATGCAGCTCTTAATATAGCACTAAAGCCATACCACGATGCAGCTATTGCAGATGCACGTAGTGTAATTGGTAAATTAGTTAAAGGGGATTTAGCATCAGCAAATGAATTAAAAGACGTACCACAATCCTTTATTCAGGATGAAGGAATAACCGATTTAATAAATGAAGTACAATTAAATTATAGTAAAAACCAATTGAAAGCTTTAAAGGTTGACACTAGTAAAATTCATCATGTTTCAAGTGCAGCTATGCTTTCAGCAACGGCTACATGAAGGCTGGAGATATTACTAAGGCTGGAGTAGCTACTATATATAAATATGATAATACCCTATACACAGTTAAAACTACAGGAAAACAATTAAAGAATTATATGGAATGGTCAGCACAATATTATAATACTTTTAAAAAGGGAGATTTCAATGTTTCCTTTAAAGGTGATATTGCTGCATATAATTATGATATATTTACTGGAGTAAATTATGAAATCAATATTTCTAAGGATGCTGGATCAAGAATTGAAAAGTTAACTTACTCTGATGGTACAGCTGTAAAAGATACTGATGAAATTTACTTATCAGTAAACAATTACAGATATAGTTCTAAGCTAACACAAGGGATCTTTGATAAAGATTCATATAGCCTAGTATGTACTTCAGCTAATGACGAAATATATGCTATAAGAGATATGATTACTGACTATATTATAAATAATAAAAAGGGCACAATAGAAAGAGTAGTAGATAACAACTGGAAATTAATAGGAGTTACCTACAACGAAAAATTAAGAGCAGAAGTTGTTAAATTAATTAATGATGGAACCCTTACTTTAAACCCAAATAACTCAGACAAATATGGGGTAACAAGCACAGCACTCAAATGGAGTGATGTAGAAGCACAATTAACAGCTAAAGGAGAAACTCAAAAGTTAGCTTCTCTTCAAAAATTATTTACAAAGAATGTAGATGTTTTAAGCTTTAATGATTTCCATGGAAATGTACTAGAATCAGGTAAAAATATAGGTGCTGCAAAACTCGCTGGAGTTATTAATGAATATGAAGCAAAAGAAAGCGAAGTATATAGTACTTTTGCAGTATCAGCAGGAGATTTATATCAAGGTACTGCTATCTCTAATATAAAATATGGTAAACCAGTAAGCGACATGTTAAAAGCCATAGACTTTGAAGCATCAGCTCTTGGTAATCATGAATTTGACTGGGGAACAGACAAAATTAACAAGTGGGAAACAGATGGAGAATTTGAATTCTTAGCTGCAAACATAGTTGAAAAAGGTACTGAGAAAATAGTAAACTATGCACAGCCTTATAAGATTGTTGAGGAAAATGGAGCAAGAATAGCCTTAATTGGGATTTCAACGCCAGATACAGTAACTGCAACATTAGCTGACAATGTAAAAAATGTAGACTTTTTAGATCCAGTAAAAACAGTTGCTAAATGGACTAAAGTAGTTAGAGAAACAGAAAATGTAGATGCAGTTGTTGTTATATCACACTGTGCTGCATATCAAGATGCAAAAACTAAAGCAATTACTGGAGAAGCAGCAGAAATAGCAAAAGTTTATGGTGTTGATGCTGTAATAGCTGGACATAATCATGCTATAGTTTCAGGAAAAGTTGGTAATGTACCAGTAGTAGAAGGTGGATATAATGGCAGAGGCTTAGCTAAATTATCATTTACTTTCGATTATGATAATAACCTTGTAGCTGTTGAGCCAAATGTTCAAAGTTTCTTAGGAATTGAAAAAACACTTCCTATAGACAAAAATGTAGAAACTTTAATCGCAGCTCATAATACAGAATTAGCTCCGTTGATGGGAGTAGTAGTTACATCCCTAAAAGAAAAATTAAGTCATGATGATAAAAATACAGCTGTTACTCCACTAGGAGTAGTTGTAACAGAGACTATGAGAAAGATTGCTGGAACTCAAATAGGATTAACTAACGGTGGTGGAATAAGAAGGAGCCTTGAAAAAGGTGATGTAACAGTTGGTGATATGTATGAAATATTACCATTTGACAACACTTTAGTAACTCTTGATGTTAAGGGTTCAGACTTATATACAATCATCGAACATGGTATCAATACTAAAGGCTTTGCATGGGGACAATATGCAGGAATAAAAGTTTGGTATGATGCACAAACTGGTAAGGTTTCATCTATAAGGTTAAATGATGGGACTAAAATTGACCTGGATAAGTATTACTCAGTAGTAATAAATGATTTCATGTTAACTGGTGGAGATGGTTACAATTTCTCAAATGCTAAAAATGTAGTAAATACAAATGTAGTTATGAGAGATGCAATGGCTGAAGATTGGAAGGAAAATGGTATACCTAAGGTTGCTTATGATATTTTAGTAGCAGGTGCAGATACTACTATTGACAAACCAGCAGAGGAAAAACCAGCAGTAGAAAAGCCAGGTAAATTACCTCAAACAGGATCTCCATTAACCCCTGACATGTTTGCAACTATGGGTGTTTTGGGAATTGCTTTAGGTGGTTATTTAGTTAAGAAGAAGAAAAAATCTGCTTAACTGACACTCCAAATTTTTAAGTGAGAATCCAAATCTATGATTTGGCTCTTCGAACTTATGCAGAGCTATATTTGGTTAGTGGAAGTTACTCCGCCGAACGCATGTGAGGCGGAGTTTCCTCTCGAATAGAGCGAGAATAATATATTACCCACAGATAGAAGATAAATTCTATCTGTGGGTAATTTCTTTTTTAAAAATGAGGATCTATTTCTTCTTTACGAATCCTTTTTAAATCTTTTAACCTTAGATGAGTTTCATCCATAATCTTATCAAAAGATTCACCGTCAATCATCATCTGTTTAGCCGTGTCATGTAAAGATTGATCTATTTCGTTTTTCATAGTGATTGCCTCCTTATAGATTTTTTTGCATACTTATTTTGGCTTTAAATAAGAAAATTATACGTTAGGATGGTTTTTAAATTGATGATATTAAAGCTAAGAATTGCAGCTGGAACATCTATATTTGTCAAGTTGGCATTTCTTTTTATTAAGTATATAATTATTTTAATGGAGAATTAAAAGAAATTGGAGTGATGAGATGAAAGCATTAATAGATTTACATACCCATACTATTTCTAGTGGCCATGCATTTAGTACTTTAAAAGAAAATATTGAAGCTGCTAAAGAAAAAGGTCTAGTGGTACTAGGAATTTCAGACCACGCAATATCAATGCCTGGGACAGCTCATAGTTTTTACTTTGACAATTTGAATGTCATTGGAGATGAGATTATGGGAGTACGAGTACTGAAAGGGATTGAAGGGAACATAATAGATTTTGACGGAAGTATAGATGTTGAGGATAAATTAGCTGTAAAGTTAGACTATGTTATAGCTAGTTTTCACCCAGTATGCTTGCCATCAGGAACCACTTACCAAAATACAAATGCACTAATAAAGGCTATGGATAATCCATATGTTAAGGTTATTGGCCATCCAGATGACAGTAGAATTCCACTAGATTTTGAAAAGCTTGTATTAGCAGCTAAGGAAAAAAACATGGTCTTTGAAATAAACAATTCCTCAACATCCCCTAGAAGTTTTAGGGTGAATGCAAGGGAAAATCAGAAGACACTATTAAACTTATGTAAAGAACATGGGGTTAAAATAATAATGGGAAGTGATGCTCACATTTATTATGAAGTAGGTGAGTTCTCAGAGAGTTACAAACTTCTAGAGGAAATAGAGTTTCCAGATGAGCTAGTATTAAACTATAGTTTAGATTCATTAGAATACATATTGGGTAAGAGATAAAAATAAGCTGTGTATAAAATCACTAAAATGGAATACTACTTATGAGGTGATTTTATGAAATCAGTATGGAGCGAAAGCTGTAATTTTAGAAGAAGAGAAGCATTAAATGGAAACGTAGAGGCTGATGTAGTGGTAATTGGTGCTGGGATTACGGGACTTATTACTGCCTATATGTTAAAGGAAAAAGGAATTAATGCAGTTATTATTGAGGCAAAGGAAATATGTAGTGGGAATACCCAGAGAACTACTGCAAAAATAACTTCTCAGCATTCTTTAATTTATAATAAGTTAATTAAAGAATTTGGTGAAGAAAAAGCAAGACAATATGCAAGTGCAAACCAGCTAGCAATTAAGAAGTATAAAGAAATAATAAATGAAAAAAGAATTCAATGCGATTTTGAAGAAAAAGATGCATATTTATATACACTAGATAATGCTCAGGCTTTAAAAGATGAATTAGAAGCGGCAATAAAAGTAGGAATAGAAGCAAAACTTTTAGACAAGATAGAATTACCCTTTGAGGTTAAAGGTGCTTTAAAATTTTACAAACAAGCTCAGTTTAATCCACTTAAGTTTTTAAAGGCAATCTCTGAAGAGTTAATTATTTATGAGAACACTAGAGCAGTCGAGGTTAAGGATGGATTAGTGATAACAGATAAGGGAATAGTTACTGCAAAAGCAATAGTTATAGCTACTCATTATCCGATAATGAATACACCGGGATACTACTTTATGAGGATGCATCAAGAAAGATCTTACGTCATAGCTTTAGAAAATGCTCAGAATGTTAATGGAATGTATATTGGCATTGACAAGTGGGGTTATTCTTTTAGAAACTACGAAGATTTACTATTGCTTGGTGGGGGTTCTCATAGGTCGGGACAAAATGAAGATGGTGGAAAGTATGAAGAACTAAGACAGGTTGCAAGAGAATTATATCCAGAAGCAAAAGAAAAATACCATTGGTCAGCACAGGATTGTATTACTGTTGATGAGATACCATACATTGGACAGTATTCTTATGAAACTCCTAACATTTATGTGGCAACAGGATTTAAGAAATGGGGTATGACAACTTCTATGGTGTCTGCAATGATTCTATCAGATATGATATCAGGAAAGAAAAATGACTTCTCAGAGATATTTTCACCTAGTAGATTTGATATGTCTGCATCAATTAAGAACTTAAGTAAGGATGTTATGAAGACAGCAAAGAACTTCATAGCACAGAAAATTAATATTCCAAGTATAGATTTAGAGAATATTGAAAGGGGTCATGGAGGAATTGTAGAATATAAGGATGAAAAAGTTGGGGTATACAAAGATAATAAAGGAGCCTGCTTTACTGTAACTACAAAGTGCCCTCATTTAGGATGTGAACTTCAGTGGAATCCTGATGAATTATCATGGGATTGCCCATGTCATGGTTCAAGATTCGATTACAAGGGTAACTGGATAGAAAGCCCTGCTATAATGGGACTTTTGGATAAGTGATTTAAGTATGATATACAAGCGATATATATAATGGAATTGTACGCCAAAATATGTAGAGCTTGTATAGTGTTTTTTCGGAAAAATAAACTAATTTTTCAATATTCTAATTTTAATTTTTATTTGAAATTATACTATGTTTTTGCAAAATTAATGGAAATCATTTGAAGAAATTCATAATAAAAAGGGTTTATTCGCTGAATAATTATACAATGCATAGAAATAATATAATATTCGAAGAAATACTCCTTGCAGAACAATTTTAATTATACACAAAATGTCAAAAAAAACGGTAAAGGTGTATACAAATTCACTGTTTTTTTATAAATTTTGTATTGACTTTAAATATAAATGGACTTATTATCAAATTGTAGCGGTAAACGTTAACAAAAGAATACTATATCTAATTAGTGTATATGGAGGGATTGTTATGTCAATATTTAATGGAGTAAATCCAGAAAAAGTTTTAAAATTTTTTGAGGAATTAACTAAAATACCACATGGGTCAGGAAATGAAAAGGAAATTAGTGATTATTTAGTTAGTTTTGCAAAAGAAAGAAACCTTGAGGTAATGCAAGATCAAACCTTGAACGTTGTCATAAAGAAAGCTGCAACAAAGGGATATGAGAACGCAACTCCTGTAATAATTCAAGGCCATATGGATATGGTTTGCGAAAAAAACAAAGATGTAGAACACGACTTTGAAAAAGATCCATTAGCTCTTAAAATCGAAGGTGATTATGTATATGCAAGTGGAACAACACTTGGAGCAGACAATGGAATAGCTGTAGCAATGGGCCTTGCAGTATTAGATTCTTGTGATTTAAAACACCCTAAAGTAGAATTATTTGTTACAACAGGTGAAGAAACTGGTATGTATGGTGCTATTGGTATAGATCCTAAAGAGTTAGATGGAAAAATACTACTTAACATTGACTCTGAAGAAGAAGGTAAATTCTTAGTAAGTTGTGCTGGAGGAGTTACTAACTTTGTAAATATGAAAACTGAATGGGAAAATGCTAACAATGAAGCTTTAAAAATAGAGATTAAAGGTTTAAAGGGCGGACACTCAGGAATGGAAATAATAAAGCAAAGAGCAAATGCTAATAAACTTATGGGTAGATTATTAGATGCTATAAGTAAAGAAGTAGATTTTAATATTTGCCATATAAGTGGTGGAGCTAAAATGAATGCTATTCCACGTGATGCAGAAGCAATAATAACTGTAGAATCTAATAATACTTCTAAAGTTAAAGAAATTTCATCTAAAATATTAGAAGTATTAAAAACTGAATTTAGAACACAGGATCCAGATATTGATATAACAGTTGAAAAAGCTGAAGCTAAAAAACAATTAACAAAAGATGTTACAAAGAAAATAATTTCTTATTTAGTAGTAGTTCCTAATGGAATTCAAACTATGAGCGAAGATATTAAAGGCTTAGTAGAAAGTAGTCTTAATTTAGGGATAATAGAATTTTACGAAGATAAGATTACTTTTGTATCAGCAATAAGAAGTTCAGTAAAAACATTAAAAAGCGAGATCATGAATAGAGTAGAAGTTTTAGCTAATTTAGTTGGAGCAGAAGCAGTAAATGATTCTGATTATCCTGAATGGCAATATGAACCAAATTCTAAAATCAGAGATTTATGTTTAGCAACTTATAAAGAAGTAATTGGAACTGAAGCTACAATAGATGCAATACATGCAGGACTTGAATGTGGACTTTTAAAGGAAAAAATGGCAGATGTAGATATGATAAGTTTTGGACCTAATTTGTATGATGTGCACACTCCAAATGAACATATGAGTATATCTTCAATAGAGAGAGTGTGGAATTTCATTAAGAAGTTATTAGAAAATGTAAAATAAAATCTCATTGCACAGAATTCCCTATATTTTTATGAAACTACGAACTTATTTAAATTAAGGTATTAGGGAATTCTGACAATATATATCGAAACCATGAAATCAAGTTTCTGGGTTTCGAAAAACATTTTTTAAAAATAAGGGGGAAATCTTAATGAGTCAAGAGAAAAAGAAATTATCTCAAGGCGCCTATGGTGGATGCAAAGGTGAAGACTATGTTCCATTTGTACCAACATCATTGGCAATGCCTGAACTAACAGGCTACTCAATTATCCTAGGTATTATTTTAGCGTGCGTTTTTGCAGCAGCTAATACCTATCTTGGTTTAAAGGTTGGTATGACAATATCAGCAGGTATACCAGGAGCAATTATTGCTACAGGAGTATTAAAAGGTGTATTCAAAAGAAATAACATTTTAGAGGCTAACGTAGTTGCATCACTAGCAGCTATGGGAGAATCTCTTGCTGGTGGTGTTATATTTATTTTACCAGCATTAATTTTATGGGTATTAAAATTAAGTATTTTAACAGTTGTTATTGTAACAATAATCGGTGGACTAATGGGTGTATTCTTTATTACACCACTTAGAAGATACTTAATCGTTGAAGAACATGGCAACTTAGTTTACCCAGAAGGTATGGCAGCTGCTGAAGTTCTTGTAACTGGTAGTGAAGGCGGAGAAGGCTTCAAAACTGTTATGACTGGACTTGGAGTAGGAGCTGGATACAAACTATTCTCAGGTGGATTTGCACTTTGGGGAGAGCAAGCTACTTATGTAATTAAGAGTTATCAAAGCACAATGATGGGATTTGATACTTTAGCTTCCCTTCTAGGTGTTGGATTTATAGTAGGTACTAGAGCATCATTACTTATGTTTGGTGGTTCTGTTATCGCTTGGTTTGCACTTATACCATTAATCAAGTTCTTAGGAGCAGGACTTGTAGCACCACTATATCCTGCTACAACAATTATAGCAGAAATGAGTGCTACTCAAATATGGTCTAATTATATTAAATATATTGGTGCTGGTGCAGTTGCAATGGGTGGTTTCGTTTCCCTTGCTAAATCTATGCCAACAATAATAACAAGCTTTAAACAAGCTATGGGTGGAATTGGTGCTGGTAACAATGAAAAGGTTAGCAGAATTGATATGGAAGCACCTCTTACTTGGGTTATTATGGCAGCAGCCTTTGGATTTGGATTAACTTGGTTATTACCAATAATTGATGGTGGATTCTTTGGTGGAATTATGGCAGTACTATTCAGCTTCTTCTTTGCTGTAGTTTCTGCTAGAATGGTTGGTATAATTGGAGCATCTAACAATCCAGTTTCAGGAATGACTATTGCTACAATGTTATTTGTAACTACTATAGTTAAATTGACTGGTGGAGTAGGACAAGACCAAATGTCTAGATGTATATTAATAGGTGGAGTTGTTTGTGTTGCTATAGCAGTAGCTGGTGGAGCTGCACAAAGTTTAAAAACTACATTTATCATTGGTGGTACACCTAAAAAAGTTCAATTAGGAATGTTCATAGCACTTGCAGTAGCTGGTGTATTCTCTGCACTTGTAATTAACATGTTAGATAGTGCTTATGGAATAGGTAGTGCAGCTGTATCTGCACCACAAGCTTCACTTATGAAAATGATTGTTGAAGGAATAATGACAGCAAAACTTCCTTGGACATTAATAATCGTAGGAGCAGCAATTGCATTATTCTGTGAAATGGCTGGAGTATCAATACTACCAGTTGCTCTTGGAATATATCTTCCAATAACTTTAAATGCTGCTATATTAGTTGGTGGTATTATTAGAGAAATTACTGAAAGAAAATTTGCTAAGAATAAAGATAGAAGAGACCAAGTTGTTGAAAGAGGAACTCTTCTTGCTTCAGGATTAGTTGCAGGAGATGCTTTAATGGGTATAGTAGTAGCTGGTCTAGTAGCTGCTAATGTAGACATTGCTTTCGGTAAAAACTTCATACCAGGATTAACTCAAAGTAATCTATTTGCTTGTGTAATGTTCTTAGCACTAGGATTATGGATTTACATGTTCTCTTGTAAGAAGGATAAAATGGTTAAATAATCATTAAATATTAAATATTAAATAAGTGCTCTATTGTGAGCTAGTAAAATTCGCTTAGCCCACAGATAAAAATATCTGTGGATAAGCGAATTGCTATATTATTAATAATTCTATCTAGGTATTATTTTAGTAAAACATCTTGTATCATAGTTTTAATCGGTTTAGGAGGAATTTTATATGATAAAGAAAAAGAAACAAGAAAAGCAACAAGAAAAGCAAGAAAAGCAAGAACAAGATACGCAACATAACTTTGCACTTTATGTACCCGAAATTAAAATTCATGATTGGGAAGAAAAAGATGGAAAAGTTGTATTATGTA
>DAMAVY010000087.1:0-9799 GCA_032077725.1 Clostridium sp.
TGTATATAGTACTTTGGTAAATATGCCATTAAGGAACTGAAATTGTCTACAAAAGTACTATATACATCATCTGAAATAATCATTAAATCTGGGTTATCATTCTCAACAATGCTTTTTAACTGCTTAATAGTTTCTTGTTTCATTGCAACAGAAGCTGGGTTGCTTGGGTTAACTACAAATAATGCTTTTATAGATGGATCACTTATTTTCTCGATTTCTGTAGAAGAATATTGCCATGTATGTCTCCCATCTTCAGTTGTTTCATCAGCCATAATCTTAATAACTTCAAAATTGTAACGTGGTAAATGAGGTATCTCAAGATATGGTGTGAATATTGGAGCCATAAGGGCTATCTTATCTCCTCTTGATAATATATTGTTTGCAATGAGTGTATCAAAAATATAGCACATTGCTGCAGTAGCACCTTCAACGGCAAAAGTCTTAAACTTTCCTACAAGAGGTTCGTTATAGCATAGTTCTTGAATAAGATAGTCATTAACTACACTCTCAACATGATGTAACATTCTATCTGGCTCAGGATAGTTGTCACCAATAATTCCATCTACTAATTCATAAATCCACTGATCTGGATTAAATCCTTTCACTGTTACACCATAATTAATCATTTTGTAAAGAAGTTCAATTCCTGGAGCATCTTCATGTTTTTTTACATACTCTACAAAGCGCTGTGCAATTCCTTCTTTACTTGGCATTCCCGCCAAATCATATTCATTCCAGACCCTACGACTTTCTGAAACTGCAAATTGACCAAAAGTGAAAAAGGCTTCTCTCGGTGTAGCTGCAATCCAATTAGGATTTCCTCTACCTGCATCTAGTAATGAGTGTGTACCACTTTTCTTTGATTCTTCTGCAAGATTAATTAATTTATCTTTAAGTTCAAAGGGACTTATTTTACCATAAACTTTCTCTATTTCTTTACGTTGAATACTAAAATCATCCATATTTCTCCTCCTAAGTTGCAATGCCTTATTATTTTATTATATTAATATTTTATTATATTATTTTTTTTATTATTTTATTATCTTATTTTTTTATTATCTTATTATCATATTTTTTTATTATCTTATTATTTTTATTTTTATTTTTTCATATATAAACCAATTTATTAAAATATCATTATATTTTTAAAATATGCTTACTTAATTAAGTATTTTTCTCATGATTTACTATATGCTCTTTTTCTAGTGAAGAAAGAATTATATATGTTTCAGTATTTCCAAACATTTGTATTTTTCCAATAAGGCTTTCTAGGCTGGAAATATCCTCAAGTCTAGCTTTCAAAATCTTACAATATGGTCCAGTAACGTGATAACATTCGATTATAGAATCCTCATTCTTAATAAATTCCATAAATTTTTCAGATCTCTGACCACTTATATCTATATTTATAAGCACATTGATTTTTTTCCCAAGTTTAAAATAGTTTATTTGAGCTTTATAACCTGTTATGATATTTTCTTCCTCAAGCCTCTTTACCCGCTCTGCCACTGCCGGTGCACTAAGTGCTATCCTTTTGGCAAGTTCCTTCATAGGTATTCTTCCATCTTCTAAAAGTATCTCAATAATTTTGTAATCAGTAACATCCACAAATATATCTCCTATCAAAATGCTAATTTTATTTAAATAAGATAATATCTAAATAACCTTAATATATGTTTCTTAGAACCGAAAGTTCACTATCTAAGTTAGTTTTATTTTATCATAATGCATTTATAGTTTAAATACATTATGTAAGGTAATTATATGCATTAAGCTTATTAAATTATTATTTATTAATAAATACCTAACTATAAAATACATTAACCAATTAATCATTTAGTTAATAAGTTTGGTGTAACTTGTATTTTACACTTGCACAACTTATCCCTAAAATAATAAGTTTCCATTTCTAATACTTCTCTAAGGTTATTGAATAAAATTCCTTACTTATTTAAAATTCCTAATTTTATACCTGGATTCTTAGTAATATCATCAGCAATAATTGCTATACCCTCTAATTTAGTGTTTGGGTTTATTTCTGGCTCAATGGACGGATTTCTAGGGTATGTGGTACCATCATACTTAAGCTGAGCAAAGAAGCTTTTTATACCTCCTCCAGAGACATGCATAATTATATCCCTATATCCATTTGTTTTAGTATTACTTATAATCACAGGATTTCTTACAAGGGAAAATCTTGATAACAACTTATATTCTTCACCTTCTTGGTTAAAAATAGCACCAGAACATCCACCAGTACCACAAACAGATGAACCTTCAAGATAAACGAATATTTCAGGATTTCCATCATCATTTAAATCCACTTTATTATAATAATACCTTATATCATCATCATATTCTTCCAAATGAAATTCTTTGATAATAGCTTGTTCAAGGAGTATATCTTTTTTAGTTTCAGAAGGAATGTGCTCTAGTGATGATAAATATATTTCATATGGATTAGCATATACTGTCCCATCAAAACATTTTACTGGAATGAGCTGAATGAATAATAACGCCATAATTAAAATTAATACAACACTAAATTTCTTTTTCATAATACTTTTCCTTTTCATTTTTTTAACATAATCTTAATATGCCCACACAATTTCTTTTCTATTTATTTAAATTTTACTGGCGTTTATAAATATTTCTAAATTTCTGAATACTTTTCAGTAAATTCCTTTCTTACTATTCTAACTAATATACCATTACTTAACCCTTTTTAGTTAAAAAATACCTTCATAGGTACTTTTTATTTTTAATTTATTACTTTAACGTGCTAATTCATTAAAGAAAAAGTATTGCACATTAACATATATAGTTGTATAATCAAAATATTAATTTCGGAAATATACAGGGGGATAAAGCAAATGAAAAAAACTATACTAAAGAAAATTTTCGCGGTTTCAATGGCAGGCATTATGTCATTATCATTAATGGCTTGTGGTAAAAAAGAAGAAGTAGACTTGCTATCTAAGATAAAACAAGAGGGCAAACTTACTGTAGCCATGGGTATTAACTATGCTCCTTATGAATTCTTTATTATGGAAAATGGTGAGAAGAAAATGGTAGGCTTAGATCCAATGATAGTAGAAGAACTGGCTAAGGATCTTGGTGTAAAATATGAAATTCAAGAAATGGAATTTAACACAATTCCTGAAGCAGTAAGAAATGGTAAAGTAGATATAGGAGTTTCAGGACTTACACCAAGTGATGAAAGAAAAGAACTTGTAGACTTCTCAAACCTTTACTTTAAAGCAGGACAAGGAATATTAATAAATAAAAAAGATGGGAGCACAATTAAAAGCATAGACGATTTAAAAGGCAAGAAAATTGGAGCTGAAAATGGTTCAACTCAAGCTACCGTAGCACAAGGAATTGAAAATGCAAAGGTTACCCTAATATCAGGATTTCCAACACTAGTCCAAGATTTAATGACTGGAAACTTAGATGCCGTAATCACAGAACTTCCAGTAGCCGATATACAAGTAGCAATGTATGATAATTTAATTGTTGCAGAAGAAAAAATCCCAGATCCATTAGGTGTTGGGTGCGCTATAGCTGTTCCTAAAAATCAAGAAGCACTAATGCAAGCTCTTAATGCTACTATAGAAAGATTAATTTCTCAAGGAAAAATAGATGAGTTTTATAAAAATGCAGTTCAATTAAGCAAAATGGAAGCTGCAACTCCTTAGAAATAGAAATTGAATAATATAAGGATTTTCAAAATGAAATGATAATTTTCAACTTTTTCCTTTGCAAGATAAACCTTCTAAGTATGATTTTTATTTTATAGCACATAATAATTTTGTTCCTTCACAGAGAAATTATTTCTACTACTAAGAGTAACAATAAAACTATTAGCATAGAAGAACTTCACTGTGAATATACAATCATTTTGACATTGAGCTTTAGCTTATTTTATATAGCTTTGGCCAATAACACAAAATTTAAATTTTAGGAGGGAATCGTCATGGAAAACAATCAAGGAAAAAACGCTAGACAACATGTTCAGGATGTACAAAGTAAACTTCAAGACTCTAAAAATTGCTTGAATCAAGCATTAAATTCTGTTGAAAAACAGGAAAACAGAGAAAAAATTCAAAACACTCTTACTTCAGTAGAAACCGCATTAAACTCTGTAAATACTACACTTTCTAGCTATCAAGAATAATTAAATTTGTGTAAATATGCTTCACAAATTATGATTTAAAATTTATTAAGTAATTAAAATAAAAACTAGATGAGAACTACTCATCTAGTTTTTATTATTATTTCTCATTAATTCTTTTATAAATATGAAATTTTTAAAAAGATAATTTTTTAGAAGTTCCAAAAATTCGTCCTTTTAACAAGGGATGATTTCCTTAATCATAAACTCTTTTGAATAAGTTATAAGTTATATGGCTGCCATTTTTAGCATGCGATGATTTCCTTAATCATAAACTCTTTTCCACTAAGGATTTCCCAGTGCTTACTTCCGCACTTTGGACATATATTATTATTCGCCATAAGATTAAATACCTTATTACATTCTATGCAAATTCCATTCCCCGGCATTATCTCAAGCTTTAATTCAGCATCCTGAAGCATGGTACCTTCAACTGCAGCTGGATAACAAGCTTCGAAATATCTAGGAATAGTAGATGAGAGCTCACCAATCTGCACTACTAAGGTTTTGATTTTTGTTACCCCGTTTTTTCTTGCAAAACTTTCCACAGTTTTAACAACTTCTATTACTACGCCAATTTCATGCACATGAACTCCCCCTCTTTACCTCTACTAATACCTAATCAGTCTATTCTGCATTTTATTTTTTAAATAATTTTTTTACATTCTTAGCTGCAATTTTTCCTTGACGTTTAACAGCATGTTTTATAACTGCTGATTTCATATCCTTAAACTCTAAACCAGGGGCGTCATATTTTCTTACTAGTGTAATTGCGTCAAATTTACATTTTGTAGTACAAACTCCACAGCCTACACATTGGAATTCATCTACAACAGTAGCTCCGCAGCCAAGGCAACGCTGAGTTTCCTTCTTTATTTGCTCTTCTGTTAATGTAACACGTAAATCTTCGAAGGTTTCTTTTGACTTATTTCCCTCTATATGCATTGTTCTTTGTCTTGGAAGACGATCATAGCCATCCATATTTAGGTTTTCCTTATCAAGAGCATGGTATTCTTTTTCACGGCATACTGTTAAGTTATCTCCATGAACATAGCGATGAATTGAAACTGCTCCTTGTTTTCCTAGTGCAATAGCATCGATAGCAAACTTAGGACCTGTTAATGCATCTCCACCAGCAAATACATCTGGCTCACCTGTTTGGAAAGTGATAGGATCAGCTTTTACTGTCTTATTTGGATTTAATTCCATCTTAGAATCCTTTAAAAGTCCACCCCAATCTATTCCTTGGCCTATTGAAAGCAGTACGTTGTTTGCCTTAACAATCTTAGTATCATTTTCATCGTATTTAGGGCTAAATCTTCTATTTTCATCGAAAACAGAAATACATTTTTTAAACTCTACACCTACAACGTGTCCATTTTCATGAAGGATTTGTTTTGGACCCCAAGAATTGTTGATTTCAATGCCTTCTGATAATGCTTCTTGAATTTCTTCATCAAGGGCAGGCATTTCTTCTCTGCTTTCTAGGCAGAACATATCTATTTTTGAAGCACCAATTCTCTGAGCAGTTCTAGCTACGTCAATGGCAACATTTCCTCCGCCAATTATTATAGCCGGTCCCTCCATATGCAAATCTTCACCTAAACTTACATATCTTAATAAATCTACACCTGGGAGTACCCCCTGAACATTTTCATTCTCAAGACCTAGACCTCTACCTGCTTGGGCACCAATTGCTACATAAAATGCACTGTAGCCTTGTTTTCTTAGTTCAGGAAGAGTAATATCCTTGCCAACCTCAACTCCTGCTTTGAACTCTACTCCTAATTCTTTCAAAATGTCTATTTCTGAATTTACTACTTCTTTTCCTAATCTAAAGGAAGGAATTCCAAGGGTAAGCATTCCTCCAAGCTTCTTTTGCTTTTCAAATACTGTTACCTTATATCCATCAACAGCTAGGAAATATGCACATGAAAGTCCTGCTGGGCCTGCACCAACTATAGCAATTCTTTCTGGTCTTGCTGTTCTCTTTTCAGGGACAAAACGGTGTTCTGCTTTTAAATCCTGTTCTGCAACGAATTTTTTAACTTCATCAATAGCAAGTGGTTCATCTAAATCTCCTCTTGTACAAGCAGATTCGCACTTTCTTGGACAAATACGTCCGCAGATTGCTGGGAATGGATTTTCTTTTTTAATAAGTTCTAGTGCTTCTCTATATTTTCCTTGAGATGCCATCTTTACATATCCTTGAACTGCAATATGAGCAGGACATGCAGTTTTACATGGACTTGTTCCACTCTCTTCAACAACTTTACGATTACGATAATTAAAGTTCCATTTTTCTTTTCCCCATTTAGTATCTCTTGGAGTATCATATTCCTTAGGAGCTTCTAAAGGTGTCTTTGTACATAAACTTTGTCCTAGTTTAGCTGCATTAGCTTGGCAATTTTCTACACACTCTCCGCAACCGACACATTTATCTTTATCTACTACTGCTACGTAATTTGAACGAGAAAAATCAGGATTTCTATAGAAAGTAGTATTTCTTAGTCCGAAGCATGAACATCCGCAGCAATTACAAATAGCTAGAGCTTTTCCTGGTCCTGATAAATTAGGTATTTGATGTACCAAGCCTTCTTTTTCAGCTGCCTTGCAAATATCAATAGCCTCTTCCTTAGTAATTTCTCTACCTCTTCCTGTACGAATATAGTATTCAGCCGCTGGTCCAAGCTGGATACACATTTCTTCAACGGTATGTCCACAACCTTGTCCAATAATTCTCATGGATGTACGGCATGCACAATCCGCAACTGAAAACATCTCATGCTTATTAAGAAGATATTCAATTTCCTCATAAGATGCTCTTCTTGTATCGCCTTCAATAGCACTTCCTATTGGAATAACTCTCATTACACCAGTTCCTAAAGGAAGGTTTCCTGCCATTAATCCACCTAATTTTCTTGTATATTCTTCAAAGCATTCACCGATAACTGGATACTTCTTAATATTTTCCTTGTTTGCAACCATATATTCCATAACACCAGGAACATAAAGTTCAAGGAAATAACCATCCACACCATGTTCTTTTTCTACTTTAATAACACCATCAATTGCCATTTTAAATAGTATTTTCTCTACTTCATCTGTAGGTTTACCACTAAGCCTCGCAACTTCCTCTACGGTTTTAGGTTTACGAATCTCTAGCTTAAGTGCTACTTCTGCCATTTCATCCGTAACAACTGTCTCTAGAATTCTATATTCTGGATCTGTTGGTTTTACTTTTACGATACCACCAGTAATGCCAGCAGCTATTTTATTGGCTAGTTCAAGTACCTTTTTCTTAACCATATTTTTTCTCCCCTCAGTGAAAATTCTTCATATTATAAAACTTCACAATGATTCTATTTTTTCCAATCCCCAACTTCTTTACGTACCCACTTTGCCCATTCATCAATTCCTTCTCCTGTTTTTGCAGAGATTTTGATAACCTTGATATTGGGATTCAATTTTTTAATTCTTTCTTCTACTGCTTCAAAATCAAAATCAAAACTAGCTATTGCATCAATCTTGTTTATTAATACAACATCAACAATAGAAAACATCAATGGATATTTTAGAGGCTTGTCATCTCCCTCAGGAACACTTAAAATCATGGCATTCTTTGATGCACCAGTATCAAATTCTGCTGGGCATACCAAGTTTCCTACATTTTCTAGAATTGCAAAATCAATTTCAGCTGTTCCCAGCCCTTTTAGTCCTTGTTTAGTCATATCAGCATCAAGATGACACATTCCACCAGTGTGTAATTGGATTACTTTTGTACCAGTTTTGGAAACAGTATTCGCATCCACATCTGAATCAATATCTGCTTCTAGAACGCCAATAGTCATTTCATCTTTTAAAGCCTCAATGGTTCTAATAACAGTTGTTGTTTTTCCAGAACCAGGTGATGACATTAAATTCAATAAAAATGTCTTATCTTTTTTTAACTCTTCCCTAAGCAAATCTGCTTGTCTGTCATTATCCTCGAAAACACTTTTCTTTATCTCAAGAACTTTAAATGTATCCATTTCAGTTTCCTCCATTTGATTATAAATTTTGTTATACTTTTAACATTGATTACTAAGTAAATTTCCAAGAAGCTCTACTTATATAAAACTTCTTGGAATTTAATTTTTTATTTTAAATATTACTCAGCAAGTGTTTTAACTTCCTTATACGCTTTTAAATCTGTATAAACTTCTCCAAGATAAGGATTTTTCTTTGTCTTAACTACTTTATAAATCATATAAATAAATACTCCTATATTGGCAACTAATGCTACTAAGCTAAATATAAATAATGGTAATTCATTATAAGATGATGCAACTGCAAAGGCACCTTTATCAATGAATGATGGGAATGTTTGCGCAAACATGCACCATATTGCTAGTGTTTGTGCACGATGTTGAAGCCATGCTCCTTTTCCAACAGTAAATGCACAAAAAGTTGGTGCTAATAATAATGCAAAACCGCAATACCAAGCATGTCCTGGTAAACAATTATAGGTATAAGCAAAATTCCATAAATCATAAGCTATTATCCAAAACCATAGCATATCAGGCCATAGCATATCCTTGCTGCCATCTTTTGAAGTCTGTTTTTTTATACAAATTCCAAGCCATCCTGTTATAGTTATGATATTTAAAATACCAGCTATACCATTCATGAAATTCCATGAACCACCAAGTACATACATAGCTTCATCTGCTAAAGTGCCTCCACCGCTATATTGAATACCAACTTGGAAATCACGAATTACTGCCTCTGTAATGTTGATAGCAAGTATAAGTGGTGGAAAACATAAAGCCCATTTCTTATCAGCTAATCTCCACTGTTTTCCTGTCACTTTATTCTTTCCTCTAACATGCCTGATGCACCAAAAACCTATACACCCAGCTGTAGCTGAATAAACTTTTGCTAGATGGAACCAGTCTGTATAAGTTGTGTCACTTAATACTGTAAACCATAACATTGATAGTATTATAGGTAAAACGACAAAACTAAAAAAGCCTGCATATTTCCATCTACGAGTTATTTCATTAAATGCAAAGAGTGCTACAAATACAATTATCCAAATACCCCATACACTAAATGCTGATGCCCCCTCGGCATAGTTGAAATTAAACATACTATTACCCCCTATTAAAATGAGTTATTGTTTTATATTCCCATTGTATATTTTTTATCAACCACTCTTCAATAGACAGATATGCCGAAGTGTCGACTTTGAACATTTTCTTTAATATATGAAAATAATTATTATTTTTCTTCACTTATAAATGTAGCCACTGAGCGAGGAATACTTCCTGATATCATGATTAAAAGTTTTTTAAGGATAACCTCTGGGTCCTCTTCCATTCCTTCACTTACCCAATCTATCATCATTCCATTAAACACATGCCTATAAAAATTTACGATGAATTTTTTATCTTTATCCTTTAATTTAGCTCCTAATTTTTCACCACACTCATCAACCACATCCTCCAGCAATCGGTTAGAGAGATGTGTAAGGTAGCTATTTGTTTCTGGCCAATAAGAAGAATTATAAACATGTAGAATCATTTTAGAATTTTTCTTCGTATAATTCATTGTAGCAAGAAACCCCCCACTCCAGTTTTCAAA
>DAMAVY010000088.1:0-9602 GCA_032077725.1 Clostridium sp.
GAGATGGAGAGAACACCTATGAAGTTCCAAAGGGAACAGATACTTCTATAAAATCTGTAAAGATATTTCAAGGAGCTAGTGATAAAGCTCATGGAACAGATAGATTTGCAGAGCTATTGTCAACTGATAAAGTTGATGATAAAGCAAGTATTAATTTAACTTCTTCAAATCCCTATGTATATATGCAAGTAGAAACTAATGATCCAGCAGCAGAGGTATTTATACCAAATAGTAAAGTCATTGATGGAGGATACTTTTTAAAATTAGATAGTGATAAAAATGATGTAATTCCAATTAGTGTTATTCCGGCTAATGGGGATACAGGTGCTCAGGCATTGCATAATATAAACATTAACTGGAAGATTACGGATGCAATTCTAGACAAGCTAGAGGTTACTGGAGGCAAATTAACAAAATCTTATGAGAAAAATATAAAGGATTATTATCTTATACCTGATTCCTTTGATTCTGATGTAAGTTTAAATTTTATTCCAGGAATAGGAAGTAATGTTGAAGTTTATTTAAATAGAATTGATTCTAAGCCTATTGGAGTTACAAATAATACTGTAGAAGTAGATCCTTCAAAAGTGCATCAGGTTATATTTAAGGCTACTTCTTTAGATGGATTTACAAATAATTATACAGTTGCAATTAAGAGGCCAGATTCCGAGGATACATCAGGGGATTATGAGAAGACAAAGGAAAAAGCTTCACCAATATTAAAGAAGGCTATTGAGGGATGCAAAAATAAACAAAAATATAAAATGAATGAAGCATATTGGGATACATTTGCTATGACTAGTGCTAATGAAAGCTTAGATGAATACTATGTATATGATGTAACAAAGCATACACTAAATCAAGCTACGGATTATGCCGCTAGTATTTTAGAACTAACTATGATTGGAGAAAATCCATATAATTATGGTGGTGTAAACTATGTAGAAGGACTTAAAAATCTTAGAGATGAAAAGGGATCTTATGGACCTTTTGCCTGTGATATTTGGGCATTATATGCACTAGATGCTGCAGGATGTTATGATGAGGATTTAGTTAAAATTGTAGCTGGCAAAGCATGTAGTAAGGGTTTTGATTTAGATATGCGTGGTTGGGCTCTTGCAGCAATTCAAAACCATTTAGATGTTGAGGAAGTTGCTGAAAAAAACGCAATAGCTATTGAAGGTATGAAGCTAAGTCAAGATGGTTCTGGTACGGATAAGGCAGCCTTTGAAAACACATTCTATGCCAATAGTAATCTTTCTAGTCATGCTTGTGTAATAATGGGACTTGCTGATGCAGGGATTAATATAGAGGATGAAGATTGGAAGGTAGATGGAGTTTCCCCATTAGATTTAATAGAGAAACGTCAAGATGAAAATGGAGCCTTTGCATTTGAAGCAGGAGATCAAGGTAACTATAATACACAAGTTATTATAGCCCTAGGAGGAGTTGTTAATAGAGATAATGTTTGGACAGCTCAAGTACTTACTTTAGATAAGGTAGAGAAACTTTTAGCAAAAGCAAAGGAAATAAAAACTAATCCAATACTTCAAAAGCAAATAGATGCACAAAGAGAAAAGCTAGAAGAATTATATAATAAAAACGCTGGCAATGCTCTTGGTATGGGAGAAGACTATTATGCTTTATATGATTTAGTTGGTTTAGCTGATGAAAGTTGGAAACCTAACACCTTCATGGGAACAGAGGAAGAAAAGCAGGAAGTAGAAGCTGTTATAAAGCAAATTGATGAAATTTCAGCTATAGATAAGTTAACTTATGCAGATAAAGCTAAAGTAGAGGCTACAAAAAGTGCTTACGATAAATTAAAACGTGTTCGTGTTGAAGGAAAAGAAGTGGGAATGACATTATTACAACACTATGTAAATAATAGTTATCTATTAGATGACGCAGTAGCGTTTATTGAAAATGAAGAGAAATTACAGAAGGAAAAAGGAGAAACAATAACTAATGAAATCTTAAAATATAAAGATGTAGATTCCATCAAGTTAGAAGATAAAAATCACATTATGGAATTAAAAGAAACTGTTGATACTTTAAGTGAAGAGGTTTCTAAGTGGATTTCAGGTGAAACAGTACAGATATTAAATGAAGCTGTTAATCGTGTTGTTAATTTAGAAGTAGCAACTCCAGTTATTAAAGAAATTAGTAAATTGGAAGAGGGAGTGACTCTAGTAGATGGACCTTTCTTGAAGGAAGTAAGAGTTATGTATGAAGGATTAACTAAAGATCAAAAAGCCTTAGTTAATAATTATTCCTTACTTGTAAGCTCTGAAAAAGAATTTAATAAACTTCAAATTGAAAATGTATTAAATCAAATTAAGTCACTACCAGAACCAAGTAGTTTAAAGAAGGCAGTTGATGGAAAAGCAGAAGAAATCACAATTACTCCAAAACAAATTGAGGAAATTGCAAAGGCTAAAGCTGCATATGATGCTTTAACTCCTGAGCAACAAGCTGTTATTGAAACAATGGAAAATGGAGAGGCTCTAGTAACAAAACTATCAGAGGATGCACTTATAGCTGAGGAATATGAGGGCTATATAGAAGCATACTTAATGCCATTAGTTGAAAAAATTAAAACCTTTGAGATTCCAATGAATGAAAATCAAGTAAGTTATGCTAAGGAAATTCTTGATGCATATAACAAGAATGAAAATACAAAGACATACCTAGATAGCTTACCTGGAATAAAGGATAAAATGGCTAGCATAAAAAAAGGTGTTGAAGAATGGAATAAAGCTTTCAAGGATGCTGAGGAGGTTAAGAAATATTTCACTGAAGCAACTGAGGCAGCAGAAGAAAATTTAATTTCAAAAGACACCATACAAGATATTAAACTAGCATTAGAAAAATTCCAAGAGTTGAAAAAAAGTTCAGAAAGTGCAGCAAGTATTTTAGAAAATGAAATGACTAGTTTAGAAAGATTAAAAGATAAAATTTATGCAAAGAAAAAGCAACTTAATGAAGAAAACAAGGTAGCTAGAATTACAGGGGAGATTCCATGGGATGTGGAATTAGAAATAAAGGATGTAGAAGGCAATAACTATGATACGTTAAAGAGCTATTTAACTAAGAATAAGGATGCTTCCATGGTTAAGGCCATAAGTATTCAAGGCTCTGAAATAATGTCAGATGGAAGCTTAAAGAAGTATATTCCTGAAAAAGATTATACTGTTACTTTATTTACTCATGAAGATTTTACAAATAAAAATGTTTATGTAGCTATGTTATCAAAGGATGGAGTGAATATTTTAAATAATAGTGTATCTAGTAGCGACGTTACATTTACTATGAATGGTAGTAGTGGCGAATATGCAATAGGCGTTAAAGCTACTAAAACAGTAGAGCAAACCAGTGATGATGTACTTAATGGTAATAAGGACAAGAATGTAAATAAGGACAATGACAATAAACCAGGAAAGACAACTTCCTTGCAGTCATTAGATGCAGGTAAAAGTGCAGGCAAAAATCCAGATAAAACTGGAGGAAAAGGCGGAGATAAAGCTGTAAGCAACGATTCTAGCAAAACTTCATCAGTACCAAAAACAGGAGATGAGATACCTGTTAGGATGGCAATTATGATGATATTAATTGTCATGGGTAGTGGTATGTTTATTACAGCAAAAAAATATAAAACTTCTAATAGGTAGATTTTTTATAGAATTGAGGTTAAAAAATGAAGTATAAGAAAAAAGATAGAATGAAAAGGTTAACAGCAGTTCTTTTGCTTTTATTTATGACAGTTACCACGTTTTTTCAAAACTGTAAACCTGTTTGGGCAGATTCTGAAAATGGTATTGTAACAGTTAGCGTTGAGAGATTTTCAATAGGTAAAGGATATGTAGTTGAGCCAAGTATGATATCAATAAAAAAAGGGGAAAACTACGGTTCTCTATTGAAGAGATTTTTAAGTTCTAAGGGATACAAGTATGATATTTATGATACCCAATATGGCGCATATTTAGCTGGTATTAATAATGCAGATCCGCAAGATATGAAGTTAGATATTCCTAATTCCATATTAAATATGGCTAGGGGAAATGGTGATTCTACATTAAATAATAATTTGACTAATGCTTATGCTCCGAAGTTATCAGAATTTTCCTATACACCAACTTCTGGATGGGTATATTCTATTAATAACGAATTTCCTAACGTAGGAATTGGCAGTACTTTTCCTAAAAATGGGGATGTGTGTAGGTTCCAATTTACTATTTATGGAACAGGAGCAGATGTAAGTGGTAAAGATGGAAGTAATGGAAAAGTCTATTACACTCCAGCAGATAGAAGTAAATTGTTATGGAAGGTAGCAACAATAAATCAAGCAAGAGATACTTGGTTTACCATAGATGGATGTGAAGCAGCTTATAATAAGGCTATGAAGGTTTTAAATAACTTTGATGCAACTGAAGATGAAATTGCATTAGCCTTAAGCGGGCTTCCTTCTATGGAAGCTATTTATCCTAAATCTGTAGCTCTATCAGATAGTAATTTAAATATAGACATAGATGAAAAAGACAAACAACTTAAAGCAGTTGTTTATCCTGAAAATACTACCTTTAGTAAGTTAGTATGGAAATCTTCAGATGAGAAAGTATTAGAAGTAAATGAAGAAGGGAAACTACTGCCAGTTTCCATTGGTGAGGCAGATATTACTGCAAGCACAATAAATGGATGTAGTGCCACATGTCATGTTACAGTAAAGGATCGTCCATTAACTGAAATTCTACTAAATAAGTCAAGTGTTTCTTGTGAAAGTGATGATGAATTTCAACTAAGTGTTGTAGAATGGACACCTGAAAATACTACGGATGAAAAGAGTGTAGTTTGGACAACTAGTAATGAGAAAGTAGCTACAGTATCTGAAAGTGGGTACGTTGTTGCTAAAAATTCAGGTCAGGCAGATATTAAAGCTATAACAAAAACCGGAATCAATGCCATATGCCACATAACAGTAGGAAATGGTAAAGAGCTAGCAGAAGCTATGGAAAAGAAAATTTCTGAACTTCCAAATCCTGCTGAAATGAAAATAGATCACGTTAGTGAAGTTTATGCCCTTAGAGATGAATTTGAATCCTTGAAGGAAGGGAGTAAAGCTTATATATCTGAAAATGGGAAAAGTAAATTAAAAGCTTGTATAGAAAAAGCTGATGTATTAACGGTAATCTCTAAAATTGAAAACTTGCCTTCTATATCAGTGCTTGAACTTGAGGATGAAGGTAAAATTCAAGAAGCTAGAACAGCTTATGAGGCTTTAAGTAGTAAAAATCAAAAGCTTGTTGGAAAGCCTTATATAAAACGACTTTCTAAGGCTGAGAAGGGTTTAGAGGCTTTAAAAAGTGAGGCAAAAGATTTACAAGATAGGATGATGAAGCTACCTGATGAAGTGACATTAGCTGATATTGACCTAGTAATTGATGTTAGAAATGCGTATGAAGGTGAACTTACCGAAGCTCAAAAAAATATTATTTCAGAGGAAGCAAAAAGTAAGTTAACCCATGCACTAGGTACTCTACAGTCCTTGATTACAAATGCTGTTGAGGGAGTAGATACTAGTAAAGCTTTTGATCTTAATTCAAAAGAAATTCAAGAATTTCTTAAAGCTGTTGCCTTTTATGAGGACATGGATGGAATAATGGAAGTTCCAGAGGATACAAGAAATAAAATTGAGGCTACAGAAAAATGGGTTGGAGAAGCTGTTCATCCTTGTGAAGATATAACAGTAGAAAGTCCTTGGTATATAAGAACTAAGGTATCGGATGCCAATGGTAAAAAATCACTACTTAAACAGATTAAAAAGTCTTATGATTCCTCTAAAGCATCTATAGTTTTTGCAAAAGAAATTAGTTATGAGGATATTAGAAATAAATCTGATTATTCACAAGAGAAGACTGTGGCAATTACCTTTAAGTTACCAGCAGAATATGTTTCTATGGAAAATCCAAAGATATTCATGGTGAAAGAGGGGAAAATAAAGGAACTAGATGCAACGTACAATTCAGCAAGTGACAGTATGACTGTTCGTTCTCGCTCCATTGGAAAGTTGATTTTAGCTGATGTACCAATAGCAATAAAGGATATTTCTATTCCTTCTACAGCACAAGTAGAAAAAGGTGGAACTATATCTTTAAAACCTTATAAGTTACCTGAAAATGCTACAGAAGCTTTAAAAACGAGATGGAAGTCTTCTGATGAAAAGATAGCTACAGTAGATGAAAAGGGTGTAGTTACTGGAATTAGTGAAGGGAATGTAACAGTTACAGCTTCTTTAGTTAGTAATTTAGATATTAAAGCTCAATGTAAGGTGAAAGTAGTTACAAAGGCAAATTCTCTTTCTAAAAGTGTTGAAGATATATTAAATGAAACAAGAGGATTTATGCTTTCCATTGATAAAAATCCTGCAAAGGGTAGTGAATGGGTTGTAATAGGGCTAGCAAGATGTGGAATGGACATAAGTGATGATTACTTCAACACCTATTATAATCATATGGTAAATTACTTAAAGGAGAAGGATGGAAAGCTAACAGATACGGTTAAATATACTGAATACTCTAAAGCTATAGTTACTATGACTGCAATAGGGAAAGATGCTAGAGATATTGGAGGATATAATTTGCTTGCTAATTTAGCTGACTTGAATGAAGTTGAAAAGCAAGGAATTAATGGACCAATATGGGCACTTATTGCTTTGAAAACAAATCCGGACTATGTTATTCCCCAGGTCTCTGGAGTATCGGAGCAGACAACAGAAGAAGGATTAATAAATTATATCCTTTCAGAGGAAAAAAGTGATGGGGGATGGAATTTATCAGGAAAATCAAGTGACGTTGATTTAACAGCAATGGCATTACAATCCCTTGCACCTTATTACAACAAAGAAGGAAGAGAAAATGTAACTGCAGCAATAAATAAAGCACTTTCATTTTTAAGCGAAAGTCAGTTACAAAATGGAGGATTTGCTACTTGTGGTGTAGAGACTTCAGAATCTAACGCTCAAGTTATTACAGCATTATGTGCTCTTGGGATTGACCCAGAGACAGATTCAAGATTTATTAAAAATGGTTATTGGTCAGTAGAGAATATACTTCAATATCATATATCAGATAGTGGATTTATCCATGTAAATGCTGGAGCAGGCAATAATGGTGGTGCTGCAGCTGGTACCGTTGATGGAATGGCAACAGAACAAGCCAACTATGCATTAGTTGCTTATGAAAGATTTAAAAATGGAAAAACTCCTTTATATGATATGTCAGATTTATCTATAAAACCTGGTGGTAGTGGAGATAATTCAGGTACTGGAATTAACAAAGAAACTACGGAGCCTGTAGCAGAAACAAATAAAGTTGAAAATACTACCTCTCGTAGCGTAAGTGAAGCTACAATAGGAAAAAGTATTGATAAAGCTTCAAAAACTACTAGTAAGGCAAAGGGAAAAGATAAGAAGAGTGTAGATAAAAAGACTACAGAAGATTCTAAGGCAGATGAAGAAGGTTGGAATTTTACAGGTGAAGAATATGAGGGAAGTAAAGATTCTTTAGATGCTAGATTAGAAGGAAAAGTAAATCCAAATGAAATGTTTAAAGAATATTTACCATACGGTCTTTGCATTTTATGTGGAGTTGCAGTTGTAGGTGTATGCATTTACTTTAAAAAGAAAAAGTAATAATTTTAGAATGAGGCTAATTTTCATATATAGCATTATGGGAATTGTCTTGTTGAAATGTAGCTTTATTATGTAAGAAATGTGCTAATGAATTAGTGTGGTTCTTACATATAAGCTATCTTCTCAAGGAGGAAAATAATATGCGCAAAACTTGGTTAAAAATAGTTACATTATTAATGTGTATAGTTTTTTTAATTACTGGTTGTGGCAAAACAAAAAGTATTGACAATGAAGATAAGCAGGACTTAACAGTATCAGAAGAAAACATCTTATCGGATGATGGTATAGTATCAGAAGATATTATGGCAGGTATGTCTGGAGTAGATAAGGGCTTTTCCTTTGAAGGAACAGATAGTAGTGGAATTAAGTACACCTGGTTTTATAATGGAAAGCAAGTACAAAATCCTATAGAGCAAAAGTTGAAAGTAGAATTTTCTAAAGAAAATTTAGATGATATAAAAACTGCAGCTAATAACGCTACAGTGGGAATAGAAATAAAATTTGATAAAATGCAATTGGCAGCACCAGTAAAATTAAGTATTTTACTTAAGGAGAAGTGGGATGCTGATAAGATTTTACTTTGTAAGTATAGCGATGACAAAGTTCAAAAGATGGAGGATGTAAAGGTTGAAAGCGAAGTTAATGGAGATACGGAATGTACTAAGCTAACCTTTGCAGTTACAGAAACTGAGGGTACTTATTATCTATTAGGTGGTAAGACAAAACAGGAATTAGATAAAGGAGTGAAGAGTGAAGAAAAAGGTGAAGAGAAAAGTAGTGATTCAAAAGAGCAAGGGAGTGTAACGGAAAAATCTGAAGATAAAATAAGTAATTCATCGAAAGAAAAATCTTCACCCAAACATACTTGTACATTATCCATTGAATGTGGAACGATTTTAAATAATTGGGGTAATTTAAATAAGAATAAGGCTGATTTTGTTCCAACTGATGGATGGATTTTAGGAAGTATTACTGTGGAATTTACTCCAGGAGAAACGGTTTATGATGTTCTTGGGAGAATATGTAGAGACTCAGAAATACAAATGGAGGCAAATTATACACCTATATATGGCTCTTATTATGTAGAAGGCATAAATCAACTTTATGAATTTGACTGTGGAAAATTATCAGGTTGGATGTATAAGGTAAATGGATGGTATCCTAATTACGGATGCTCCAAATATGAAATAAATGATGGAGACAATATTGAGTGGAGGTATACCTGTGATCTAGGAAGAGATGTTGGAGGGGGATATATGGGTGAGTGATATGAAAGAAGAAAAAAAGGATATACTTGCAGCCTATCACCCTATAGTTAATTTTCTTTTCTTTTTATTAGTTTTAGGCATAACTATGTTTTCACAGCATCCTATGGTTTTGGTTATTTCATTTTTGGGAGCATCGTCCTATGCTGTTCTTCTAAAGGGAATAAAGAAGGTAGCAAAGTTTAATTTTTTATTCACCCTTCCAGCCATGATAATAGTAGCTTTTGTAAATCCCGCCTTTAATCATTATGGTGTTACACCACTATTTTATTTAAAGACAGGGGCGGTTACTTTAGAAGCTATTGTATATGGAATAGTGTTAGCTTGTAATTTGTTTATTATAATTCTATGGTTCACAGCCTATAACGAAGTGATGACTAGTGATAAATTTATCTATCTATTTGGTCGTATAATTCCAGCCATGTCTTTAATATTGTCCATGGCACTAAGATTTGTCCCGAAATTTATTGAGCAAGTTAAAGAAATTAGAAATGGGCAAAAATGTGTTGGAAGAGATGTTAAAAATGGTGGCTTTATAAAAGGAATAAAATATGGAGTTAAAATTATATCAATTTTGGTTACCTGGTCTCTAGAAAATGCCATTGAAACTTCTGATTCCATGAAGGCAAGGGGCTATGGATTAAAAGGAA
>DAMAVY010000089.1:0-9600 GCA_032077725.1 Clostridium sp.
ATATCAATTAATCATGTATTCTCAAAGCCTTTTCTTTCATTAATACTTTTATCTAAAGAATTAATTAACTCTATAAAGGTAGTTTTATCATCTGATTTTACCCTTAGTGGAATAGTATTTATAAATAAACCTACCATTTTATCTATAGAACTTATATTTTCTGGTCTTCCTGAAACTGTCATCCCAAATAAGACCTCATTTGAATTGTTGAATTTTTGAAGCAACACTCCCCAAGCTCCATATAATATGGATGATAATAAAACCTTATTTTCTTTAGAAAAATCTTTGATTTTATTTGCCTTATTTTCATCTATCTTGTATGATATTTCTTTATGAGTGCCTACTTTCTTACAACTAAAGCAGTCATCCTTGCTCTCTAAGTTCCCTAGATAATTTGACCAATATTTTTTCTCATCGTCTTTATTTATAGAATTTAAATATTTAATAAAATGACTAAACTTGGTTTTGTTAGTTTTTTCAAAATCTTTACCCTTATATAGGCAACTATATGTTTCCATAAGCTCTTTTAAAATTATTCCATTACTCCAGCCATCATACAAAATATGATGGTTGCTTATAATCATATCATGTGTATTTTCATCTAACTTACATAAGCAAATCCTTAAAGTTTCTCTTGTTATATCTATCTTATTATCTAAATCCTTTAATTTAACTTCTTTTATCCAACTCTCTTTGTCTACCTTATTTGTAAAATCTAAATAATTAATTGGAATTTCGTGTTTCTTAAGAACAATTTGTACAGGCTTCTCTATGCCCCTCCATATAAAAATTGTTCTTAACATTTCATTATTTTCTATTACAAACTGCCATGCTTTTTGTAATAAATCTAATTTTATATCGCCTTTAATAGTTAGACTTAATTGTTCATGATACATACTACTTTGTTCATCCCTAATATAATGAAACAACATTCCTTGTTGCAAGCTAGTTAATGATATAAAATTTTCTACATTATTTTTATCTAATTTACTTTCTAACCTCATAAAATTCACCCCACTATAAGCTATTAATTTTACCTAAATCCATTTTTATAATCTTATCAGCACAATTAAAATAATGTTCGTCATGGGTTATTGCTATAATACATTTACCTCTTTCTTTAAGTTCTGGTAAAAGAGTATTATATAAAAATTTTCTAAACTCTGGATCTTGATCTGCTGCCCATTCATCAAAAATATAAATAGACCTATCTTCTAAATAAGTAACTAGTAATGCAAGTCTTTTCTTTTGGCCCGTGGACAATTTAGTTGTACTAAAATTCCCATCTTTAATTTGAACTTTGTTATCAAGCTGTAATATCTTTAAATATTTATTTATTTCCTCTTCTTTATTTTGATAGTCTATTCCATAAAGCTTGTCAAATAAATAAAAATCACCAAAAACTGTAGAATAACTTTAATTTAATAACTTTTCACTAGCTTTATTATCATTTATAGTTATATATCCTTTAGATGGCGAATATAATCCAGCTAATAGTTTAGCTAATGTTGATTTACCACTTCCATTTCCACCTGTAATAAACACTATCTCACCGGATTTAAACTCATAATTAATAGGTCCTACTTTAAAATTATTTTCATAATTTTTATCATACTCATATTCTACTTCATTTAATTTTAAGCTAATATTTTTATCTGGTAATGCTTGTATATTACTATCATCTTTATAATCATGTATTTCAGCTAATAAGCCATTGATTCTTTTTGATGCTATTCTCACTTCAATTACTTCAGGTATAGTGTTTAATATCCCATGAACTGGACCTGTCATGTAAAGTAATATAAATACGTAACTTGTTATACTATTTAATTCTAGATTTTTTAAAATTAAAGGGAAAACAAACACTACTGATCCAATAGCTAGGGTAAATAAAAGTTCCCCTATTACAAACATATTGGCAAATGCTAAAGCTGATTGTCCTCTTTTAACTCTAAATTTATTTGCATATCTACCAACTAAATAATATATACTTGCAATAAACAATATTATTATTACTGAGAATAACAAAGCATATTTATTTATAAAACCTAAGTATATAAAGCAAAAAATAAGCGTAATAGCACTTGTCACTCCACCGATTAAAACATTTACAAACCTACTTATAGTTTCTGTATCGTTATTTAAAGTAGTTTCTATTCTTCCCTTTTCAATTTCTTCAAATTTCTTATAGTTTGTTCTTAATATGCATCTTACAATTTCAATTCGTTTTGAATATACCATTCCATTTGTTACTTTTATTAACTTTTCTCTCATAATCTTTTGACCATAAACATAAAAAATTATCCCTAGTACAAAATATATTAATAACTTAAGTCTCATATCATTACTACTATTTATAGCTATATTAATAGTGAAGATTATAAGAGCATTTCCAAATCCACTAACACAACTTAACACTGATAGTATTAATAAAGATTTATCATCTTTATTTTTATAAAAACTTGTTAATAACGAAAATATATATACTAACCAAATACTTATATAGAGTAGATAAATAGCAACTTGTACACTTTTAGGAAGCCATACAAATACAAAGTCCCATGATACTCCCATATATAAAATGTATGGAATTAAATATATACAATAGCTAACTCCAATTATAAAGATGAATGAAATAACAACTTTTAAAATGCTTTTTGTTTCCTTTATTTTTAAGATTCTTTCTTTTTTAAATATCTGTATTATTGCTTTAATCGTAAAACATAAGGTGCTTGTAATAATTAAAATTCCGATACATATAATTGCAATAGTAATATTATCTGCATTTTTATTTAAATCTTTTATATCTTTGCTATAATCTTTACTTTGCAATATTTCATTAATGCCTTGACCAATATCTGCTATATACTGAGAGTTTATGTTACCAAGTACCGCAATTCCTACTTTGTCTTCTGGTCTAAATGTTATAAAAGAAGAATAGTTAGGATTATTTCCACCATGAGAAATTTCTCCTCCATCTTTTTGATAAACAAACCACCCACTACCATAAGATGCACCATCTGCTAAAGGTGCAATTCTACGATTAGGTTTATGTGAATTCTCAATTAATTCTTTATCAAATTTAGAGTTATTAAAATTACCCATTTGAATCTTAAGCCATTTTGCCATGTCTTCAGCATTAGATATAATATATCCAGCCGGTTTATTACCCTTATAAATAGGTGCATTGTATAAACGAGGACTTAAAAATCCAATTTTATATCCTTTAGACATATCCTTTTCTATGCTATTACTTCTCTCCATATAAGTATTATTTAATTCCATTGGGTTTAAAACATTTTCTTCAATATATCTTTCATATGTCATACCTGATACTTTTTCAATTATTAACCCTAAAACATCATAATTTATTGTTGCATATTGAAAGTCTTTACCTGGTTCAATATCTAGTTCTATATCAATTAAAGTCTTAACTGTTTCCTCAAGAGCATTATCATCATTAGAAGCTGGTATTTTATCTATAGTTTTAAATGGTATTCTGCTTGTTTGATATAATAAATGTTCTATGGTTATTGGAGCTTCACTACCTTTATATTTCATCTTAAGCCAAGGAATATATTTAGTAACTTCATCCTCAAGTTCGATCAGTCCATCCTTTTCTAAATTCAGAATTACTAGAGCAGTAAAAGCTTTACTATTAGATCCAATCTCAAACAAAGTTTTTGAATCAACAGCTTTTTTTTACTCTATATCTGAATAGCCAAAGCCTTTTTGATATAAAGTTTTATCCCCCTTAACTATGGTAACTGAAAGTCCTGGAATCTTACCTTTATCCATATTTTTTTCTATAAACTTTTCTATTTTAGCTTTGCTATCTTCTCATAATTTACTTATTTCATTACTATCCTCACTTAAAGAGTGACTTTTAAAAGGTATTAAAACAATAGTAAGAAAAATACTAAATACAACCAATAATTTATTTGGTTTTTTCATAATAATATTACTCCTTATATCACTCAAAATATTTTTCACGATTTCTTTTACAAATACCCACTTTAAGGTAAATGTATGCTTTATGTTATTAGTGGCCTATATAATAACAACTAATTCCATTTCTTTGAAAAATACTAAACAAATAAAATAATAAATTATTTTATTTGTCCATGCTTCTCATAGTTTCCAACCTCTTTAATTGTATTATCTTCATTAACAAAAACTACTTTAGGTTTGTGTGTTCTTGCTTCTTCTTCTTCAAGTTCGCAATAAGCCATAATTATCACCTTATCACCTTTTTGCACAAGCCTAGCTGCAGCTCCATTTAAACATATGACCCCACTATATCTTTGTCCTGCTATCACGTAAGTATCAAATCTATTACCATTATCTATATCTACTATTTGAACTTTTTCATATTCATTTATTCCTGCTTTCTCTATCAATTCTTCATCAATGGTTATACTACCTACATAGTTAAGATTAGCTTCAGTAACTACAACTCTATGGATCTTTCCTTTTAACATACATATTCTCATTCTATAATTTCCTTTCAAAATTAATCTAATTTAATTCTTATATTAAATTTAATAGTCTTATAATAATAGTAACTTCCACCCCCAATATCAAACACTGCCATCCCAACTTATTTGAACGTAATAATATCAGCTAGGAATACCTTAGATATTCATATATTCCATTATTAACTTTTAATCAAACAATGCATCTAAATCTTCTTGTGAAATATCTACAGCATCAAAATCTGATGGAGTAAATTCCTTGCATCCCTTATTAGAGCATTGACCTAAAATTAATTTCAATGTGTCTAAATAACTTTCTATAAATCTTTGTACTGTTTCATCTTTAAATCTATTTCTACTATATTCAGCAGTTATCTTTAATTCTTTATTTACAATCATGGCAACTATATATATTAATGCAGTTAATGAATTATCTTTATCGATATCTAACCCAAATTCAGTATTTGATAAATTTAGCTTATGTTTATCTGCTATGTTGTCAAAATCTCCACGGTAGTTAAATCTTATATATTTCATTTATCTTTTCTGTTAGGTGATTTAATGTTTCTTCATTTAATTTCATGCTTAACACATTAGATGTTTTTACAATATCTTTTTCTTTACCGTAATCTATAAAGCAATTAACTTTTTTATCTAATATGGATTTCCAATAGTCTATTTCTCCACTAAAATCTCTCTTACTATAGTCTTGTAAAGCTTTTGACCACTCTTTAAATGAATGAATCTTCATAGGTAATTTTACTTCCTCATTAGTCTCCAATTGTTTTAATATAGTTAAGAAATCATCTAGTATTATTTTCCATGAAACTCTATCAACTATTAAATGGTGAGCTGTAAATAATAAAGCTTGTCTATCATCTTCTAAGTCCATCATTACTACATTGAATAGACTACTATTTTCTATATTAATACTAGAATTAGTTTCATCTATTAACTTTTTTATATTTGTACATTGCTCCTTGTATGAATATTGAGATAAATTAAAATATTTAAAAGCATACATTTCATTAAACTTCTTGTTATTGTAATACAACTCATTGCTTCTTCTATCATAATTGATTGAACATCATGATGTTCAATCAATTTATTTACTGCAATTATTACTTTATTTATATCTAACTTTCTTTTATACTCTAGTATTACATGTTGATTATAAAAGTTTTCGTTAGAAAACTTTTGATTAAAAAACCATTCTACTATAGGTGTTCTCTCAACTATTCCTTCACTTTTATCTTGGCTTATTGATTTAACAACTTCACTTTCTTCTATGACAGCTGCTATCTCTTCTATATAATCATAAGCTAGTATATCTTTTACTTTAATATTCAATTCAAGATTTTTAAGCTTTGAAGAAATTTGAATGGCCTTTATAGAATCTCCTCCAAGATGATAGTAGTTGTCATTCAAACTTATGTTTTCTACCCCTAATATTTCCTCCATTGCTTTAACCAACTCTTTTTCTGCTAAGGTTTCATATTTTATAAACTCTCTCTCAGCTATTTCTAGTTCAGGCAGCAATGCATAATCCACCTTTCCATTTAAAGTTAACGGAAGTCTCTCCATGAATACAAAATTGGTTGGTATCATATATTTAGGTAAAAACTTTAAAAGCCACTTTTTCAATTTTGAATCTGTAATCTCTTTTTTACAAACTACATAAGCATTTAACATCTTGTTAGTTAATAAATCTTCTTTAAATACCACAAACGCATCTTTAACACATTCATTTTCTAATAGGTATCTTTCAATCTCACCAATTTCAATTCTATGACCTCTTATTTTTATTTGGTTATCAATTCTTCCTACATACTCAATAGCTCCATTTTCTAAGTATCTTGCTGTATCACCAGTTTTATACATCCTTTTCCCTTTAATAAATGGGTTTTTAATAAATCTCTCACAGGTTAACTCTTCTCTATTTAAATACCCCCTAGCAACTCCATCGCCTGAAACATATAGTTCCCCAACAAAACCTGTTGAAACTGGGTTTAATTCATCATCTAGTATATAGATTTGTACATTATCCGAAGGATTCCCAATTGGTACTTATACTCCCTTATCTTTTTCTTCATCATATTTATATATCATACATCCAACCACAGTTTCTGTTGGTACATATTCATTGAATATCTCTATATTTTTACCAAAACTATTACAAACTTCTTTTGCTAAATTTACCTTTAAATCTTCTCCACCTGCAATAAATCTCTTTATACTAGACTTTGTATTATCAATATCCTTTAATAAAGTTAAATGTGCAGGGGTAAGCTTTACCACCGCTACCCTATTTTCTCTTAATATTTTATACAGAACAAATTCTGTTTCATCATTATCATAGATAATAATCTTATTATCTGAAATTAATGGTGTAAAGATAGATGTTACTGTTAAATCAAAGGATATTGAAGAATATAAGGCCATAGCTTCATTTTTATCTTTTAAATACATTTTCTTAGTCCACCATATATAATTTGTAAGACCTTGGTGTTCAATCATTACACCCTTTGGTCTTCCTGTTGAGCCTGAGGTATAAATAATATAAACTAAATCGTTTAAATTATTAGTTTTTTGCAAATCACTTTTACTATATCCTTGTAAATTTTCATTATTTAAATTAATTATGTTTCCTTTGAATTTAATTTCATCTGTTAAATTAAAATTAGTTAACATCATATTACTTTTTGAATCTTCAAGCATATAATTAATTCTTTCTACAGGATAACTAGAATCAATAGGTAAATATGCTGCTCCTGATTTCATGACTGCCAAAATACTTATCATAAGTTCAGGTGAGTGAGTCTCCATAATTGCTACAATCGATTTATTATCTATTTCTTTTTCTCTTAAGTGGTTTGCGAATTGATTGGATCTTTCATTAAGTTCTTTATATGTGAACGTATTTTCTTTAAACTCTAATGCAATCTTATTTGATGTTTTAATTACTTGCTCTTCAAATAATTCACATACTGTTTTTTGGGATAATAACTAGTTGTGGAATTTAAATCATATATCTTATAATCACTTTCTTCTTTGCTTATAAGTTTTAAATCATTAACTACAATATTTTCATCTATTACTATCTGATTAACTATATTAATCATAGCTTCATACATTGTTTTGATTTCAACATCTGAATATTCTGATGTTTTGTAATCAAAGTTTAGTGTTATATTACTCTCTTCCCACTATTTAACTGTTAGTTGTAATGAGTAACTTTGATTTCCACAATAATACTCCTTAACTTCCACATCTATTCCATTAATGTCACTATCATATTTTGAGTTATAGTAGTTTACACACATTTTAAATAAACTGTCATAACCGTTTTTGCTTAACTCCAATTCCTTGATTAAGAGATCATATGGGTATTTTTGATTCAAAAAACATAGTTTTAATTCTCTGTTAACTAATTTTATTAAATCTTCTATTTTCAACCCAGTATCTAACTTAAACCTAACAGGTACTGTACTTGTAAACATACCTATCATATTTTTTTGTTCTTTATTAGTTCTATTAAATACTGGTGTACCTATGACTAAATCATTTTTATATGTAACCTTATTTATATAAATAAGTAATATTGCTATAAAGAAAGTATTTAATGAGCATTTTTTATCATCTGTAAACTTCTTTATTTTATTTGACCATGTCTCTTGCTATTTTTGAGGATTTTCGTAATTGCTAAAATCTAAAAAGTATATATTTTCCATTTTAAAATCTTTAATATATTAAAATGGTTCATTTCCTGAGAAAAACATATGCTTTGGCTTTCTAATATTTTTATCTATTATTTTATAATAGAGCTCATAAGCTAAAAGACTACCCATACTATGTCCATAGATTGCGTAATCATCTGCAATTATTTTATCTTGGATATTTGTAAGTATATCTTCCACTTCTTCATCTATGGTTTCATAGAAATCTTCACTTTATCTTTTACCTCTTCCCTTAAGTTCTATCGCTTCTAATTGTATGGAAGGATTTAAATACTTTTTCCATTTATAATATATGACTTCCGATCCACCTGCATATGGCAAACAAAATAATATCATCGAAGTATCTCCCCTACTTATTCAAGATTAAATCCAATACATTTACTAATTAAACAGTCCTGATGTAATCTTATTACATTACTAGAAATTTGTTTATTTAGCGAACACACAGCTACTTTATAACCTAACTCTATATCAAACAACTTAAAAGTATGTTCTTTGTATTCATTATTGATAATCACTTTAATATTTTCGTATTGACATACTTCAATAGAGAATGACTTTAGAGGTATTGATAATCCTTGTCCACAACATTTAATATAGCTCTCTTTTAATGTCCACATCTCATAGAACCTATCTAATTGAAACTTCAAGTCTTGATTAACAATATAGTTAAATTCCTTTGCAGTAAAAAAGTTTTTAGCTATCTCTTCACACTCAATAGGTTTCATCTCTTCAACATCCACTCCAATAGGGTTATCATCAATAGCGCATATTACATACTCACCAGAATGAGATATGTTAAAATTGAAGTTAGGATAACCTTCCAGACAGGGTTTGCCATATTGATTTTTATTAAATCTTATATATTTATTACTAATATTTAATCTTTCAACAATTATTGTCCTTATCAATATTTCTCCAATTAATGTCCTAATCTTATCTTTTTTATTAACAAATTTCTCAATCTTACATTTTTTCTCCGAATCAATTAGCAAACATAAATAATCTAATTTTTCTTCACTAATATCCAAAATCCTTATAACACAAATTTCCATAAAGTTTCCCACTATATATTTTCATTTTACTTTTATTATAAATTATTGCACAATTATTCATATGTTACATATTATATTATATATTGTTTTTACAAACTATTTTGTCATTTTATGTATAAATACCATTTTTATTTTACGACATTTTATTACTTTTTTTGTACTTGTAAATTGAAAAGTTAATTTCCGTTTTTATTCATAAACTGAAGTTAGTTTTGCAAAGTATTTGATATATTTAATTTGATATTTGTTCTGAGCATATTAGGAGGATTAATTATGTTAAATTATAAATCAAACAAAGGGAAACACCTTACAATAGAAGATCGAATCATAATT
>DAMAVY010000090.1:0-9588 GCA_032077725.1 Clostridium sp.
AAAGAATTAAGTGTGAGGCTTGAAGATACAGAAAGTTTAATAGAATCTCTTAGACTTAGAGATGTAAAGCAGAGGGTAGCAGATATATTAATTAAGTTAGCAGGCGAAAGCAATATCATTAATTTATCTATTAGTAAGAAAGAGTTAGCTGCTCACATAGGTATGAGTCAGGAAACATTAAGCAGAAAATTATCTAAATTTCAAGAGGATGGACTTATAAAACAAGAAGGGCAAAGAATAATAATTATTTTGGATAGGATGACACTAGAAAGTATCAGAAGTGTATAATAAATTAATAAAAAATTTGGGAGGAATTAGCCATGAAATGTCAAATATGCGGAATGAACATAAACGAAAAAAACTATGATTTTAACGAATTTGCTCTTTTACAAAAGAATTCTATAGATCATATCATATACTGTCCATTTTGTGGGGTAAGTAGCGTGTATTTAAGTGAAAATAATGAAATTATCACTATAGATAGTACGACCCTTGATGAAGATACATTAAAAATTTTGGATCATGCAGTTAAGCTAGAAATGTTTAATGGAGATTTTTATAGTAAAGCTTCCAAAATGGCAAAGGATGAAGGAATCTCCAAACTGTTTGAAAGTCTTTCTAAAATAGAAATATTTCATGCAAAGGTGCATATGAGGTTAGCTGGATTGACAAAAAATGTGAAGTTAAGTGCAATAAACTACGATAAATATGATAGTGATAATGCACTATTAGAATTAGCAATGCAGAAAGAGGAGCATGCTGTTTCATATTATGAGAGATATAAAAATAAAATTCAGGATGTAAACTTAATTAGGGTATTTGAAGCTTTAATTGAAGTGGAAAAGGATCATATTAATCTTATTGAAAAATAAGCCTTAAGTTAAAATCATAATCAATCAATCAAAAGATGCAAATCACCATAATATGGAAAATGAGCACAATCTATATACTCCAAAAATATATATTTTATGATGATAATTTATGTGAAAATTTATTTTCATTATGAATTATTTTTTAATCAATGGACAAACTATTTATACTGGTCTTGCTAAAAATTTATTTCTGGCAATAATAAAAGTTATCAGAAGCATGTTTAGATATTGTGTAAATATAATTAACTTTAAGGAGGAAAACTCATGATACACATTGCTTTAATTGAGTTGTTAGGTTATTTTGCATCTATATTAATTGCTGTTTCAATGTTTATGAAGGATATAGTGAAGCTTAGAATTTTTAATTTAGCTGGTTCTCTATTGTTCTCCATATATGGGTTTATAGTGAAAACATATCCAGTTGCTTTTATGAATATATTAATTGTAATTGTTAATTTGTACTACTTGTATAGGTCATTTAAATCTAAGCCAGAGTCATAATAGTTAAACTGAAGCCATGGTCACCCACTATTGTAAGTAACAATGCTTGGGTTAATAGGATGCATATAATAAGTTATACACTCTCTTAATATTAACAAATTTTAGATTTTAATGTGAAAAAATTTATTGCCATATGAATTTTTTTACATTATTTTTTTCCACTTGTTTATTATAAGCTATACACAAATTTTACTTATATGCATTATAATAGTAATTCAACAATCAGTGGACATTGACTATTACATTAACTATAATTATAATATATTATATAAAATATATTAATATATTATAATTATAGTTGTGATAGTTGTAATAATAAACTTGCATTTATTGCGAGTTTTTTTATGTGTAGGGGGGGCGCAATTTGGAATCTCAATATAAAATTAAAAAAATAAATATGGCTGTAGTTCCTTAGAATAAATTAAAAAAGATTTTAGGGTTTTTTATTAAGTTGATTTGTTTAAAATGCTAATATAATTACTTGGAAATTAATATATTTATAAAAAAATAACATATTTGTTATGTTAATTAGCGTATATATGTGAGATAATAAAATATAAATTTATTCATAAGAAGGAATATATTTACACGGATGTGTTGAAATAAAGAGTGGGTGAGTTGAAAATGGAAATATGTAAAGTAGGTTTAGATATAGGATCTACAACAGTAAAAATTGCTATACTGAATAGAAAAAACGAATTGTTATATAGTAGATATGAAAGGCATAATTCAGATGTTAGAAGCACAATTATAAATTTAATTGTTGAGTGTTATGAAAATATAGGCAATATTCCGTGTACTATAACTATGACTGGATCAGGTGGACTTTCAATATCTAAATTGTTAGGGATAGACTTTGAACAAGAAGTAATTGCATGTACAAAAACAGTTGAAACAATGGTTCCACAAACAGATGTAATTATAGAACTAGGTGGAGAAGATGCAAAGATAACATATCTTAAAGGTGGAATAGAACAGAGAATGAATGGCAGTTGTGCAGGGGGGACTGGCGCATTTATAGACCAGATGGCAGTACTTTTAAATACAGATGCTGCTGGAGTAAATGCATATGCTAGAGATTATGAAGTAATATATCCTATAGCATCAAGATGTGGAGTTTTTGCAAAAACTGACGTTCAGCCTTTGATAAATGAAGGAGCAAATAAGGAAGATATATCTGCATCTATATTCCAAGCTGTAGTTAATCAAACAATAGGTGGACTAGCTTGCGGTAAACCTATAAGAGGTAATGTAGCTTTTCTTGGAGGACCGCTTTACTTTTTATCTGAACTTAGAAATAGATTTATTGAAACTTTAAATTTAAGTGAAGATGAGGTTATAGCACCAGAGAATTCTCAACTTTTTGTAGCCATGGGTGCAGCACTTTTATCAGAAAAATATGAAATGACCTTCCTTAAAGATGTAGTAAAAAGGATTGAAAAAATATCAAATGTAAAAGATGAACAAGCGCAAAGACTTGATCCATTGTTTAAAAATAATGAAGAATATATTGAATTTAAAGCTAGACATGATAAATCAATAGCTAAAAGAGCAGATCTTAAAAGTTATAAGGGAAAAGCATTTCTAGGAATAGATGCAGGATCAACAACTACAAAGGCTATACTTATAAATGAAGATTCTGAAATACTATATTCTTTTTATGCAAGCAATGAAGGAAGTCCTCTTGAAAAGGTAGTATATATATTAAAAAACATATATGAGAATCTACCATCAGAAGTTGAAATAGTTAATTCAACAGTTACAGGTTATGGAGAAGCATTAATTAAATCAGCGCTTCACATAGATATTGGAGAAATTGAAACTATTGCTCACTATAAAGCAGCGGAGTACTTCTTGCCCGGAGTTGATTTTATCTTAGATATAGGTGGACAAGATATGAAGTGTCTAAGAATAAAAAATGGAGCCATAGATAGTATACTTTTAAACGAAGCCTGTTCTTCAGGATGTGGGTCTTTTATAGAAAGCTTTGCTAAATCCTTAGATGTAAAAGTTGAAGAGTTCGCGAAAGAGGCACTATTATCTAAAGGACCAGTGGATTTAGGTTCTAGATGCACTGTATTTATGAACTCTAGGGTTAAACAAGCCCAAAAGGAAGGGGCAGAGGTTTCAGATATTTCCGCAGGTATTTCATATTCAGTTATAAAAAATGCATTATACAAGGTAATTAAGTTAAGAGATGCCTCAGATATTGGAGAAAAGGTAATAGTTCAAGGCGGAACTTTCTACAATGAATCTGTGCTTAGGGCTTTTGAGTTAATATCAGGTAGGAATGTTATAAGACCGGATATTTCAGGACTGATGGGTGCCTTTGGGTGTGCACTTATATCTAAGGAAAGGTACAAAGAAGGAAGTGTAACAACTTTACTTACAAGAGATAGGGTAGATAGGTTTACAATGAAATCTTCTTTTAAAAGATGTGGAAGATGTGGAAATAACTGCTTGCTTACTATTAATAAATTTTCAGGTGATGAAGAATTTATTTCAGGGAATAGATGTGAAAGAGGTTTAGGCTTAGAAAAGTCTAAAGAAGAAGAAATGCCTAACCTATATAAATATAAATATAAGAGAACCTTCGACTATAAGGCATTACCTGAAGAAAGTGCTAAGAGAGGTATAATAGGAATTCCTAGAGTACTTAATATGTATGAAAATTATCCCTTCTGGTTCACGCTTTTGACTAGTTTAGGATTTAGCGTAAAGCTATCTGCACATTCAAGCAAAAAATTATATGAGTCTGGAATTGAAACCATTCCTTCAGAATCAGCATGTTATCCAGCAAAGATTGCTCATGGTCACATAATGAATCTTATAAATAGAGGAATAAATACTATTTTTTATCCATGCGTTCCTTATGAGAAAAAGGAATTTGGAGATGCTAATAATCATTATAACTGTCCTATGGTAACTTCTTATCCAGAGGTTATTAGAAATAATATGGATGAGTTAAAAGAAAAGAATATAAAATTTATACAGCCTTTCTTTTCTCTTGATGCAGAAGCAGAATTACCTAAAAGAATAGTAGCAGAATTTACAGATTATAATGTTACACTAGAGGAAGCAAAGAAAGCAGTTCAAGGAGCTATTTTAGAAAGACAAGCTTATAAAAAAGACATAGAAAACAAGGGTGAGGAAACTCTAGAATATTTAAGGAAAAATAATAAAAAAGGAATAGTTCTTTGTGGAAGACCGTATCATATTGATCCGGAAATTAACCATGGTATTCCAGATATTATAACTTCTTTTGGAATGGCAGTATTAACTGAGGATAGTGTTTCTCATCTAGGAAAACTAGAAGGAAAGCTAAGAGTAGTAGATCAGTGGATGTACCATTCAAGGTTGTACAGGGCTGCGGCTTTCATTGCGGATGATCCATCAGTGGAAATTATTCAACTAAACTCTTTTGGCTGTGGATTAGATGCGGTTACAACAGATCAAGTATCAGAAATAATTTCTTCAAAGGGTAAATTATACACTGTCCTTAAGATAGATGAAGGAAATAACTTAGGAGCAGCTAAAATAAGGATAAGATCCCTAAAAGCTGCTTTGGAGGAAAGAAAACGAAAAAATTATAAACCTATAGAAGAAAAAATTGAGTATAAAAATCCAATATTCACTAAAGAAATGAAAAAGAAACATACAATTTTAGCTCCACAAATGTCACCAATTCATTTTGAATTAGTTGAGGTAGCTGCAAAAGCTAGTGGGTTTAACATGGAAGTATTACCTTCAATGGATATGAAAGCAGTTGATGAAGGGTTAAAATATGTTAATAATGATGCTTGTTACCCTTCTATAATAGTAGTTGGTCAAATGGTAGAAGCACTAAAATCAGGAAAGTATGATTTGAACAATACATCTGTTATAATAAGTCAAACTGGAGGAGGATGTAGAGCTACAAATTATATTGCATTCATTAAACTTGCTTTAAAGCAAGCAGGTTTTGAACAAATTCCAGTGATTTCACTAAACGCTTCTGGTCTTGAAACTCAACCAGGGTTTAAAATTACTCCTAGATTTTTAAATAGAGCAATTATGGCTTTAGTTTATGGTGATTTGTTTATGCGAGTACTATATAGTACTAGACCTTATGAAAAAGTTCAGGGCTCAGCTAATGGACTTCACAAAAAGTGGCGTGAAATAGCAAAGCATAATTTAATGAATGGAAGCAAAAGTGAATTTAATAAAAATATAAAATCTATAATTGAAGAATTTGACAATTTAGAATTACTAAATATTATTAAGCCTAAAGTAGGGGTTGTAGGAGAAATTTTAGTTAAATTCCACCCTACGGCAAATAACGATATAGTGGGAACATTAGAAAGAGAAGGGGCGGAAGCTGTAGTTCCAGATTTATTAGATTTCTTCTTCTACTCTAGTTATGATGCTACTTTTAAAGCTGATTATCTTGGAAAAAGTAAAGTTTCAAAAGGTATAAATATAATAGTAATTGAAATTATGGAAAGTTATAGAAAGGTCATGAAGAAGGAACTAGAAAAGAGTAATAGATTTCATAGTCCTAAGCATATAAAAGACCTTGCTAATATGGCATCTTCTATTCTTTCTGTCGGGAACCAAACTGGGGAAGGATGGTTTTTAACTGCAGAAATGATGGAACTTATTGAAAGTGGTACTAACAACATTGTATGTTTGCAGCCTTTTGCATGTTTACCTAACCATGTTACTGGAAAGGGTATGATTAAAGCTTTGAAGGAAAAATACCCAATTTCAAATATAGTTGCTATAGATTTTGACCCAGGTGCATCAAATGTAAATCAGTTAAATAGAATTAAATTAATGCTATCTGTAGCCTTTAAAAACTTAGAAAAGAATAATATTCAAATTAAGGATATTGAAGTAGCTGTGGACGAAGGAAAAGCAGAAGAAAAAGTTCTAGTAAAATAAGTGATGAAAGGTGTTTATGTTTTTCATAAATGCCTTTTATTATATAAACATTAATATAAAACTCTTTAAAAAGAATATCAATTGAAGATAAATTCAAAGGTGAAATAAGAATAAGAAGCCGTAGTTCATAGTTTATTTACACAGAATTAATTTACAGTTATTGTGAAGTGTAGTATAGTTATTTAGAGAGTTAATAATTGACTAAAGTTTATAGGAGGTTTATATGATGTTGAAAGATGAGGATAGATTAGAGAGTGAAAATAATATAGTAGAAGAACTAGATATAGCTGAGGATACTACAACTGATACTGAAGTTTTAGAGGAATCTGATGAAATAATGGGTTCTAATATTGAGCAAGAAGAATGTGAAGAAATAATGAGTTCTAGTATTGAACAAGAGGAATCTGAAGAGATAATAAATTTTAATCTTGAAGAAGAGGAAGAAGACAAAAAAGTAGAGGTTAGAAAAAGTGGATTTATGTCAAAGCTAGGAGCTAATTTAATTGATCAAGGTATAAACTTAGCAATTAGTTTTGTATTATTGCACTTGTTTAATATAATATTGCTTGCATTTGGATATCAAGTAAGTGATAAAGCTCAAGTATTTTTAATAATATATGCAATATTAAATGTTTTATTTACAATTATTTTAGAGTCTACTAAGTTAAAAAAATCAATAGGTAAAGCAATTTTAAAATTATAATATAAAATTAAAGCGTGTCCGATTTTTGGATACGCTTTAATTTTGTCCCATGCTTAGTAAATATAACACTTTTATACTTTATTTAGGATTAATTTAAGAGTTAGAATACAGCATTAGAGAAGTTAATACAGTAGAAAAAAGGTAGACGTATATAATTACAATAAGAATAAAATATATACTTTATAGATTATTGTGGAATCATAGGAGAGATTCTACTAGTAACAAACTCCTATTTTTATGTTATAAATGTAGTAACACAAAAAGGAGTGAGATTAATGAAAAAAATTATTACACTAATTATATGTGGGGTACTGTCAGGAGTTGGACTATATGGATTTGGCATTCCAAAGAACATTGATTGGACAAGTAGCTTAAACAAGATTGTTGAAGAAACTAAAAAAGAGAATTTAGATAAGAAAAATGAGGCTGTAGAAAATCTTACTAAAACAGAAATGAATTCAGGTATGAATAATAACAATGATAATGTAATAAAGGAAGAAAAACCATCTGATTTAGTGACAGATATAAAAACTGAGGAAGAATCAGTAGTACAAGCTTCAGAACAAAAAACTGAAAATGACAAAACAAAGGTTGAGTCTGAAGATGTACAACAACAGGTTAGACAATCACAAGAATCGGACAAGCCTTCAAATACTGTTGAAACACCGTCTCAGCAAGCATTAACCAGTAAAACAACATCCCCAGCATCAGCACCACCATCAACTTCAGTTGGTACAAGCAATTTTTCAGATCAGATTGAACAATTAATATTTACAAAAGTAAATGAAGAAAGAGCTAAGGCAGGAGTAAGTACTTTAAATTATAGCAGTTTAATGGAAAAGTATGCTAGAATTAAATCACAGGATATGGGGGATAGAAATTACTTCGATCACCAAAATCCAGAGGGTGAATTAATAACATCACAAATGGATAGAGATGGTATTACATATAGAGCCTGGGGAGAAAACATAGCATATATAGGTGGGGTTACTGATTTAAATCAACTTGCAGAGCAGTTTATGACGAATTGGATGAATTCTTCAGGCCATAGAGCAAATATATTATCTGAAAACTTTACAAGTATAGGCGTAGGTGTTTATAAATCTGGAAACAGATATTATGCTACACAAGAATTCTATAAGTAATAGGTTGAATTAGTTAATCCGATTTAACTTCGGTAAAGGTTAAATATAAAAGAGGCTATTGCAGAATGATAAAAAATCATATGCAATAGCCTTTTACATTTAAATTTATTCAATTTACAATTTAAGAATTTATTAAATTAAATTTCAACTAATAATTAAGACAGAGTAAAATGTTATTTTTTCTTTGTCTTATGGTTGATATATTTATATATTTTTAAAATTATATATCCAAGAATGCCTATTATTATACCATAAGGTATAATAAATACTAAAAATAAAAATACATAGGATACAAGAGTTTTTAAACTCTTTAAAGAGTCTTTAAAAGTCTTTGCTACTTTTTCGCCAAAGGTAACTGGCTTTTTTTCTGGATTGTTAGTTTTTAGAACTTCTTGAATGTGAATAGTTACTGTGGAGTAATCCACTAGACTATCCATTTGCTTTAAATATCCTGTAATTTCTTCAATTTCATAACGAATTTCAGTTAATGATTTTTCTACTTGAAGGATTTCTTCAACATTCTTTGCTTCACTTAATATGGCTAAATATCTTTCTTCTTGAGCATTTAAAACCTTTAATCTGGCATCTCTATCATAGTACTCACTACTTATATCCTTAGCATTGGTGGTCTTGTATACAATTACGCCTACCTTGCCAGTTTCACTAAGAAAGGTCTCAAATTTGTCATTCGGTATTCTAACTGTGAATTCACCACTTCTACTTCCATTATTACCTTCATTATTGATCCCATTTTGAAATATATTAGAAGATTCTTTATATCCATTTAATTTTTTTATGGTGTCTTCAAGTAGTAATAGTGAATTATTAAAATCTGTAGTTTCAATGGTAAGATCGGCTGTATCTATTATTTTTCTGCCTTTTTCATTTAAAGAAGGTTTATCCTTTGTATCAGAAGAATCTGCAACTGCCTTCTCTTCGGTGAATCCCTTATCTTCACTTGAGGTGTTAGAACCACTATTGTCCATATTCTTAGATTCTTTAGCAATATCAGATTTACCACATCCAACAAAGAATAAAGTAAATGATAATATAATTATGAATAATCCTTTTTTCATATATGCCTCCTTATATAAAATAACTTTTAAAATCAATAAATATTATTATATGTATATACGAGTATTTCATAACAAAGTACCCTATTTCCGCAATTTTATTGAAATGCTATAAAAACTTTTTTATACTAATAGAGGGTAAAACAAGATTTTAATAGAATTAATAAGAGGATATACATTAGGGATATGGAGGGGTATTATGACAAAAACGGAATTAAAAGCGAATTCATTGCTGCTATTAACAGCGGCTATATGGGGATTTGCTTTTGTAGCTCAAAGAATAGGGGCAGAGCATTTAGGTGCTTTCACATTTAATAGAATTAGGTTTGCACTTGGAAGTATTTCATTAATTCCTTTAATCTTATTTTTGA
>DAMAVY010000091.1:0-9563 GCA_032077725.1 Clostridium sp.
TATGCATTATTATATAAATTGTAAAATAAAATTAAAGATATAATATTTAAAAAAATTGAAAAATCTTATTATATATAGGGAAGGCTTGAACACGAGCCTTCCCTATAGGTGTTTTTTTAAAGAAATTATAAATAAGAATAAAGTGGAAAAATGTTTGACAATCATATCATACAATGATATATTATATTTAACGATATATCATTGTATGATATAAAATTAATTGAAAGGAGAACTTTATGCCAAGAAAAGATTCTATTGATATTGGTGAATTAACGGATTCTGCATTTTATATTTTATCTAGCGTTATTGAGGAAAAGCATGGCTATTTAATTATGAAAACTATTGAGGAATTCACTGATAATAAAGTTACAATTGGTCCTGCATCACTTTATACAACACTGAAAAAGCTTTTAGTAGCAAACCTAGTGGAGCTAAGTCCTGCCACAGATGAAAATAAAAAAGTATATAAAATAACAAATTTAGGGCAGGAGATGCTTAAAAAAGAGATTGAGCGGAAAAAACAGATGGTTAAATTTGCTGAAAATTTTTTAAAGTAAAAAAGGAGGAGTATTAGTGAAAAATAAATATGTCATGATTGGAGGCCTTGCTTTTAGTGAAGTAAGTGATATGAATAAATTAAAAAAATATGCTAAGGAGGGTTGGATATTAGAAAGTATAGTGGCAGGTTTTTTTTATAGACTAAAAAAAGATGTGCATCAAAATATAGATTATAGCTTAGACTATCAAAGTGAAGCTACCAAGGAATACTTTGATCTATTTAAAGAAGCTGGCTGGACACCGGTTGTTTCAGTAGGTAATGAGATGCATATTTTTTCAGCACAAGAAGGAACAAAACCTATCTATAGTGACAAGGAATCTGAAATAGATAAATATGCAAGAGTAAAAAAACAAACAGGAAAGGGATCCATTTATTCTTTTATTGCAATGATTATTTTTGCACTTTTAGTCAAATATTCTTTTACTACTTTAAAGCAAATTTTTATTGTTGCTAATGTATTGTTTATGGCAAGCATGATTGCCTTCGTTTTTAATTTCATGCCTTATGTGGCTTATATTTATCGCTTGAGAAAAATGAAGAAAAGAGGTATATGATTTTTGACCTTGCTTAAAAATCTAAGGGCGTCAATAATAGAAACTGTCTTAAATTAAAGTGAGACCCTAAAACACATATCTTAGGGCCTCACTTTTTTGTATAAAAATTTATCAATACTTGAACTAGCTACTATATATAGGCTATGAAACAGCCCATCTTATCATAAGCATTCATCCCAAAATCCAGAAGTAACAAAAATACTTAAGTTGAAAAGTTCATTGGGGCTTCATTTAATGAGTGAAAGCAATTAATATTAATACAGAACTAAAGATATTAGGCAAATAGTGAGAGATTATGATTTTTATTGACACGAAAAGGGTGCGCTGATATTATTACTTGATAGAGTGAAGTTTTTCATATTGGTTAGGTTTACAAAAAATAATGAAAAAGCTAGGGAGAGTTGTATGGAAGAATTAAATAATAAAAGCAAAAGTAAAATAAGTAGCGTAAAAGGTATATTAAAAGTATTATTTTCATCACTAATGATATTATTAACATTATTAGCTGTAATTGGTGGGGTGATTTCTGGTATCATATTAAAGATGGTCACTAATTTTGATAGTTCATCATCTCTGTTTTTAGTTTGTATATTAACAAATACATTTATAATAATAGGAGTTTTGTCTATTTTAATAGTGTTTATAAAAAAGATATCTCATAATTTTGGGAATATAGCTAATTCAATACACTCTGGTGATCTATCTGTTAGTATGAATATTAGTGAAAATAAATTACTAAGCAATGTGAGTAACCATTTGAATTCTATAACATCAGAGATGAAAAGAATTGTAGAAGGTACTTATAAACTTACAAAAGCTATTGTTGATGCATCTTTTAATATGTCAGAAAAAGTAGAACAAGCTATGACTTCAGTAACAGAAATAGAAAAAACAATTGATCAAATTGCAATAGGTGCATCAGAACAAGTATCGGAAACACAAAAAAGTGTTGATAAAATAGAAAAATTATCGGATCAGATAGTTTTAGTTAATAATAGTTATCATGATGTTATTAAAGAAACTGATAATGTAAATGAATTAAATAGAGAAGGACTTTGCATCGTAGAAAAATTAAGGGAAAAATCTGATAATTATAATGTATCTTCTGAAGAAATATTTGTGGCTGTAGTAAAACTTACAGCCACTCTTGAAAATGTTGGATTATTTGTAGCAGCTATACAAAACATTGCAGATCAAACTAATCTTTTAGCACTAAATGCTGCTATTGAAGCTGCAAGAGCAGGTGAGGCTGGTAAAGGATTTGCGGTGGTAGCTGATGAGGTGAGAAAGCTTGCGGAAGAAAGTAAAAAATCAACTAAAGAAATAAGCAACATGATGCGCAATATAAAGAATGATTCTGAGCATGCAACTAATGCAATAAAATCAATGAAAAATGTTTCAAAAGAGCAGCTTGCAGCAGTTAATGACACAGAGACTTCTTTTAATAGGATTGCAGAGGCAGTTGAGTTAATTACATATAAGATTAATGATACAAGTAATATAATAAATAAAATGGAGACATTAAAGAGTGAAGCTTTAACTAGTATAGACCATACAGCAAATGTGTCAGAACAGACAGCAGCTGCTAGTGAAGAATTGGCTGCAAGTATCCAAGAGCAGTTAAATATCTTTGAAGAAATGTCAACATCAGCATCAGAATTAAGTGATTTAGCTGAAGATATGGATAATAGCTTAAAAAAGTATAAAGTGTAAGCAAGTTTGGAGCAAGCCTAACTCTAGTACCCCGGGGAATTATGTAAGTGCCAAAGTGATAAGGAACAGTCCATAGGTACATAGGAAACTATTATTAGCTAGCTGACATATAGTTTATTATATGATTCAATCAATAAAGGATGCAGTATTTAAAACTGCATCCTTTTGTTGTATAATAGCAAGTTCGAGGCAAGCCTCTCCCTAGTATCCTCGTGGGATACATTTACTTCATAAGAATAAATTAAAATAAAGTGAATTAATGGATGATATTTTTATAGGAAATCATGATTTTTTCAATGTCTGATGTCCAAACATCTACAAGGTTAGTTGTACCCCGTTTTAAACACCAATCGAAGATATTTCCTCTAGCAGTTCTATTAATATATTCGGATAATTCATAGATATCAGTATCTATAATTTCATTTTCATTAAGAGAAAGTTTTAAAAGCTCTATTAATTTTAAATGAACAAACCTATTGGGTGAAATTGTATATTGACTTTCATCCATAAGAATTTGTATATAGCTATTTGAGGTGAAATTATATCCTAAAGATGATACTATTGTTGCTTCAGAATTATTAAGTCCAATAATTGCATCTATATAAGAATCAAAGTTTTTTTTCCCGTAATCTTCAATTATTAATGAATCAATGCTGTGATATGAAGATTTTATCATTATGTCTTTTGATTCGAAATAATGATAAAAATTTCCTACAGACACATTGGCTTCCTTGCATATATCTGTTATTTTTATTAAATCATAAGAAGTATTTTTTAATAATTTCATAGCAGCTTCAGATATTCTTAATTTAGTTTCAATGGCTTGCTTTTGTCGGGATGTTAGTTCTTTCATAGTCGGCCTCCATCATATAATATCTATAATTATATCAACATATAATTATAGAAGAATTCAATATTTAAGGTTACAGTAATATATTATCACAGGAAATACAAATATCAAATTTTTATAGACGGTATTAAACAAATAAAACCATATAAAGAATATTAAAACATAAATTTAAAATATTGAATGTTTAAATATGTATGTTATAATTGAATTAATTCTATTGAATTATATTCGGTGAAATTAGTTTGATTATTTATTTAGGAGGTAGATTAGTGATGGAACCAACAATTATAGCACTCACAGGTAAAGGTGGTGTTGGTAAAACCAGTATTTCGGCAACAATTGTCAAAATATTAACACAAAAGTATCCTGATAAAAAGATTTTGGCAATTGATGCTGATCCAGCTATTGGATTAGCTACAGCACTGGGGGTAACACCTAAAATAACATTAGATGACATTAGAAGTGAAATTATTAATTCTGTAGAAAATGGAAACACAAAAGATGCTATGGAGTTAGTAAGTGAATCAAGGTACAAGATATTTGATGCAATCGTTCAAAGGGATGGATTTGCATTTTTAGCTATTGGTAGGCCTGAATCTGAAGGATGTTATTGTAGAATAAATTCTTATCTAAAAAATGTAATTGAAATGATTAGTAGTCAATTTGATTATGTTGTCATTGATGGAGAAGCAGGTATCGAACAAATAAACAGAAGAGTAATTGAAAAAGTAACTCATTTACTTCTTATATCAGATGCAAGTCGAAAAGGTATAGAAGTGATAAAGACAATTCGTGATGTAGCTGAAGAAATGGTTGAATTTAATAGGGTTGGTGTTTTGCTTAACAGAATTGAAGATATGTCTCTAATAAAAGAAATAAACACAGGAGGAATTGAACTATTAGGTGTGATTCCAAGAGATGAAAATATTTTACAGTATGACATTGGTGGAAGAAATTTCATGGAGTTACCTGATGATACTGCAGTGGTTTTAGAAATTGAAAAGGCTCTAGAAAAGTACAATATTATTTAATAAAAAGTAAAATGAAGGGGGGTACATCTATGAAGGATATAAAGCATATGATTTTCTTTGAAAGCTTGCTAAAGGATGCCAATAATGATTTAGTAAGAAAAGCCAAAAGTGAAGGAAGACACCCTATTGGTTATACATGTTTTCATGTGCCTGAAGTACTTATGAATATTGGAAATTGTTTTTCAGTAAGATTAAGAGCACCTAACATGGGGTCAACAGAGATTGCAACTTATTATATGGCAAATAGTGCATGTGAATATTCTCGTGCACTTTTAGAAAGGTCAATTGAGGGTAACTATAAATTTCTAGATGGGTTATTAGGAGTAGATGTGTGTGAACCTATGAATCGCTGTATGGAAAATATGGAGATACTTGGTACATGCAATACAGATAATGATAAGTTTATAAGATGTTATCTTGATTTACCTTATTCAGATGATGAGGATTGTGTAGCTCATTTGAAGGAACAAGTTACAAGAAAAATTCTAAAACCTTTAAATGAAAATTATGGCGTAGATATTTCAGATGAAGCTCTAAGGAAAGCTGTAGATGATTTTAATGAGGTATGCAGAATTATTACTGAAATGGGAGAAATGAAAACAGCAAATATTCCTGTTATCACAGGAAGTGAATTCCATAAAATAGTTTTATGCACTTATGTATGTCCTAAGAAAGATATTTTACCATATTTGAGAGAAACACTGGAGGAGCTTAAGACTAGGGAACCAGATGCTAAAAATAAATATAAGGCTAGGGTAGTAGTAGTTGGTTCTGAAATTGATGATCCAGATATGATTGAATTAATTGAAGAAGCAGGAGCTTTAGTAGTAGCAGATAGATTTTGTTATGGTTCTATACCTGGAAGAACGGAAATTAAATTAACAAGGGATGAAGATGCATTAACTCAAATTATTAGAAAAAATTTGAGGGATACAGAATGTCCAAGGCATTGTTCAGAACACAAGATGAAGTATCGAAAAGACCACGTAAAAGAACTTGTAGATCATTTCCATGCAGATGGAGCAATTTATGAGCAAATGAAGTTTTGTACTTATTGGTCTTATGAAAGAACCCTTGCAAGTCATATTATGCCAACAGAATATGGTGTTCCAGTTTTATCCATAGATAGACCTTATAGAAGTATAGGAAGTGGACAATTAAGAACTAGAGTACAAGCTTTTGTAGAAAGTTTAGAGATTAAAAAAATTAAGGCTAAAAGATTGGAAGCAAATGGGGAGGTGAAATAGATGGAAAGTGAGATTAATGCAGGAAAAGGTTTAGGAAGATTTTATAATAAAAATAGTAGAACCTTTAGAAAGCGTGAATGGAAAGGCTTTAAGGATACTATGTATGATTACGGGCGCTGGCTTAAGTTATATTCATATATGGGAGTACGGCTAGGTTCCCATCCAATACTAATGATAAGAGCACTTAAGAGATATAGATGGATGGTTTCTTTTTTAACAGCTTCTAATATGATAGATAAACATACACTAGGTTTAAGAGGAAAGGAACTTAGGTACACACATGAACAATTCTTTTCTTTAGTGCATAGCTCTGTTGATAGTGTGGCTTCCATGATTATGCGAGATAAGCATCTTCGTCCTAACAGTAAAAAGGCAGCTAAACTTAGAGAAAAAACAATTATGTTTGATGAAATGACACCTAAATTTATTATGGCTGGGTTTCCTACAATAGAATGGATTGATATTGCAATGCTTGCGGTAGGTATGCCTAGTGAAATCGATCAATCAGCCAATCCATATTATATTGATGTTGTTGAACATTTTGGTTTGGCTCCAGATTTATGTCCATTTCCTGCTACGGAATCAGGTGTCGCTGTAGCTGATGATTATCCTTTAGTAGGTAAAACATATATCACAAGTTCTATGCCATGTGATGGTTCTTTAGGACAGCTTGCATTTATGACAAGATATCTTAAAAATATTCCGATTTTTCAAATTACTCCTCCTCAAAGATTTAAAGAGGAGCAGGTTCAAGACTATGCAGTAAAAAATCTTCAAAGGTGCATTAAGTTTATTGAAACACAGTACAATGTTAAATGGGATTGGGATGCATTTTGGAAAGGATGCAAAATGTACAATGAGGAAGCTCAGTGTATGTTAAATAAGTGGGATGTGAACTGTACAGATTATCCTCAGGTTTGTAATGGAGCATTGTCACTTCAAAGGGAATATGAATTTATGGGGACAGGTTGCTTAGATCCATTTTTCTTAAAAACAGATCTTAAAGTTGATAAGATGATGAAAAAAGGTTATGAGCTAGATAGAAAAAATGATGCAAACAAACCAAAGTATCGAGCTATTGTATGGGCATGTCCAGCACACTATTATACTAATTTTACCTACTGGGCGCAACATTGCTGGGGGGTAAAAACAATGGTTGATATGGAGTGTATGTTATCTCATCACTTTATGCACATTGGTGATAAAGAGCAGGCAATGATAGATATGGCTAAAAGTTATGAAAAGATGATGATGCGTTCACATACTAATGGTGGTTATTCAAATTCTCTTGATGAGTGTTGGAAGATGTGTGAAAAATTCAATGCAAATATTGTAATAATGTTTGACCATGTATCTTGTAAAAATGTTGGTGGATTACATGGACTTTTTGAAGATCAAGCACGTGAACGTGGTATTCATATGATATGGGTTCCTCATGATCTTATGGATGCACGTACTGTATCTAGAAGGGAAATGAGAGAAGCTTTTAATAAATATATGATTAATGTATTTAGAGAAAAGCCATTAGACCCGACACTTGTTGACTACGAAGATACATTGGGGTGGTAATAAATAAAAATATTGGAGGTTAATATGAAATATTTTGGTGGATGTGATGTAGGATCTACTTATACTAAGGCAGTAATCCTAGATGAAGATGGAAAAATATTAGCAAGTACAACTATTAGAAGTAAAATTAATAGTGGGGAAAGTGCAGAACTAGCTATGAAAGATGTTATTTCTAAAGGAGAGGGAGTAAATAAAATTGAGGATTTAGATTATATAATAGGAACAGGATATGGAAGAAATAAAGTTCCACAGGCACAAGAAAATATCTCTGAAATTTCTTGTCATGCAATGGGTGTACATGTAACTGATCCTAATGTAAAAGCAATTATTGATATAGGAGGACAAGATGTTAAGGGAATTGCAATAGATGATGATGGAACAGTATTGTCTTTTGCAATGAATGATAAATGTGCAGCAGGAACTGGTAGATTTTTTGAAGCTATGGCAAGAGCTTTTGAATGTACTATTGATGAGTTTTCAGAAATATCATTATCAACACAAAATGTAATCCCTATTACTTCTCAATGTACAGTGTTCGCTGAGTCAGAAGTTATCACCCTTGTTGGGGAGGGAAAACCAAGAGAGGAAATTGCAGCTGGAATTCAACAAGCAGTAGCTAAGAGATGTTTTATTATGGCTAAAAAAGCTGGAGCCAAAGATAATATTACTTTAACAGGTGGCTGTGCTAAAAATAAAGGACTAAAAAAGGCTATTGAAAAGGTTTTAAGAATAAAAGTAATTGATCTTTCAGTGGACCCACAACTTATGGGTGCACTAGGAGCTGCAGAATATGCAAGGCAAAAAGGTCTTAGCTTATTATAAAGTAATGGAGGAGTGTAATGAAAGTACTAATTATTATTTTAATTATTCTTGCAGCATTGTTTGTATTAACCTTCGTAACTTACATTACAAATGGTGATGGTAAGTTAATAGAAAAGATATATAACAGTTTAATAAATATGCATGATAAAAAAGAAGTGGAAGAAAAAATATAAAAATATGGATGGGTTATATGAAAGTATTTGATAATGTTATTAAGAAAACCGTAGATATTTTAAAGGATTATAAGTGTAGAGAACTTAGCGTGCATAAAGATGTAACATGGAACTGTCTTAGGAATAATGAATTTTTAATGGAACGGGAAGTTGCTTTTGAACTTGGACATAGAATTAATCCTTGTACAGTTTATAATTGTTTAACTAGTAATAACCAATTAATAAATGAAGATAGAATATTGCTATATGGTAAGGATTTAAATGAAATTAAAAACAATACCAATTTTTCAAGAATTACATTTATGAATGTAGACAAGGTTGAAGATCCTAATAAATCTTATATTGGAATAAAACAACTAGAATATGAAAGATTTAAAGTAATTCCAGAAGGATATATGATTCTTTCATCTAGCATAGAAAACAAGGAAAATGTTCGTGTTAGTAAAAAGGCAATTAAAAAGGGGATAAATTTTGAGATTATAGGAAATCTCTTTATTAACCATTATAAGAAAATTGAAGGTGTAAATAATGTGTGGATGATTTTTTTAGTTGGTGATTATCCCTTTATTGATAATCTTGTGGAAAAGAGCCTAGAAGTAGACGCTATTACCAATGCCTTTGATCATATACTCAAAAATGTTATTGTTGATTGTGAATCATGTCCATTGACGGTAATATGTGAAGATGTTGAGGCTTTGAGAGAACTCCATTTTAATGTTAAGAAAAATGAAAGTAAATAAATATAGTTTTGGGGGTAAATATGAGTAATTTAAAAACAGATAGTCTTGTCCAAAAATTAGTTGATAGTTTTGGTGATTGGTTTATAGATCATCCAGAAGATGCAAGGCAAATCACTGGGGAATTATATCCTTTTAACAATGTTTTTTCTCCAATTACCATAAATAGTGTAAAAATTAAGAATAGATTGGTTATGGCACCCATGGGAAATTTACAGATGTGTGAAGAAAGTGGACGTCCTAATAATAAGATGATTGAATATTTTACTGAACGTGCAAAAGGTGGAACTGGACTTTTGACTACAGGA
>DAMAVY010000092.1:0-9554 GCA_032077725.1 Clostridium sp.
TAGATGATAACAAGTTAATTAAGGTTAATGATGCTCTTAATAGGCTACTTGTTGGTGTTAGTATAGAACAAATATCATTAGAACTTCTTGTTCGTTTAAAAAATGAACTAAATGGGTATGAAGAAATATTTGATAGTATAATTCCAGTTCTTCATGAAACTTTAGTAATAGAAGATTCTGGTGAGATTTATACCAAGGGAACTACTAATATATTTAACTATCCTGAATACAATAACATTGATAAAGCTAAGGCTTTTTTAGGACTAGTTAATAATAAGGAAAATCTAAATGAAATCTTAAGTAAGGTAAATAAAGAACCTCTATACATAAGTATAGGTGAAGAAAACCTTGTAGAAGATGCTAAAGAATGCAGTATAATTACTGCCAGTTATAGCTGTAATGGACACATTATGGGAACTATAGGAGTTATTGGACCAACAAGAATTCATTATGATAAAGTTGTAGCTGTCCTTGATTCTGTAGTTAAAGAGATAGATAAAAGTATTTCAAAGATATATGATCCATTTTAGAAATATCATGGTTAGTGAAAGTTACTCCTTTGAATGCAAAGAGAGGGAGTTTCAAATAAAAAGTATTTGTATAAAGTAATTAGATTGGAGGAAGGGTTTTGGAAAATAATATAAAAGATAATAACGAAGTAGACGATAAAAATTTAGATGACAATGAGGATGAACTTTTAAATAAGGAAGCATCTGTAAACGCTGAAACAACTGAAACAACTGAATGTGAAAATGAAGAAATCCCATGTGAAAATCCGTCAGAACTTGAAAATGAAGAAGAGGGAAAAGAGGATGAGATGAAGAAATTTAGAAGTCACAAAGCAGAAATTAAAGAGCTTAAGGAAGAAATTGATTCATTGAAAGATAAATTACTAAGAACAGCAGCTGAGTATGATAATTTCAGAAAAAGAACTGCTAAAGAAAAAGAAAATATTTATGCTGAAGCTTGTGCAGATGTTTTTAAAGAAATGTTGCCTGTTCTAGATAATTTAGAAAGAGCAATTGCTGTAGAAGGCAGTGCTGAAGATCTTAAAAAAGGTGTTGAACTCACAATAAATCAGTTCAAAGGATCTCTAGAAAAACTTGGAGTAGAAGAAATTTCTACTGATGGTGATTTTGATCCAAATCTACACAATGCAGTAATGCATGTGGAAGATGAAAATTTAGGTAAAAATCAAGTTGCTGAAGTATTCCAAAAGGGATATAAAAAAGGTGGCAAAGTGCTAAGACATAGTATGGTAAAGGTAGCAAACTAATTTATTTAATATTTATATGTTTAACTAATAAATAAAAATTAAAATAAAAATTAAAATTATTTAATTATAGGAGGAAATTATTATGGCAAAGATAATAGGAATTGATTTAGGAACAACAAACTCATGTGTATCAGTTATGGAGGGTGGAGATCCAGTTATAATACCAAACGCAGAAGGAGCTAGAACTACTCCATCAGTAGTATCTTTCCTTGCAGATGGCGAAAGACTTGTTGGTCAAGTTGCAAAAAGACAAGCAATAACTAATACAGATAGAACTATAAGTTCAATTAAAAGAGAAATGGGAACAAATCACAAAGTAAATATAGATGGAAAAGACTATACTCCTCAAGAAATATCAGCAATGGTTCTTCAAAAGTTAAAAACAGATGCTGAAGCATACCTCGGAGAAACAGTTACAGAAGCAGTTATTACTGTACCTGCATACTTCAATGATAGCCAAAGACAAGCAACAAAAGATGCTGGAAGAATAGCTGGTCTTGATGTTAAGAGAATTATAAACGAGCCAACTGCAGCTTCTCTTGCTTATGGTCTTGATAAAATGGATACAAACCAAAAAATATTTGTTTATGACCTTGGTGGTGGTACTTTCGACGTATCTATTCTTGAACTTGGAGATGGAGTTTTTGAAGTAAAATCTACAAATGGAGATACTCGCCTAGGCGGAGATGACTTTGACGATAAAGTTATGAACCACATAGCTGATACTTTCAAAGCTTCAAATGGAATTGACTTAAGAAATGATAAAATGGCTCTTCAAAGATTAAAAGAAGCTGCTGAAAAAGCTAAAATAGAATTATCATCTTCTACTCAAACAAGCATCAACCTTCCATTTATTACAGCTGATGCTACAGGTCCAAAACACATTGAAATGAACTTAACAAGAGCTAAATTCAATGAATTAACTCATGATTTAGTACAAAGAACAATAGAACCTATGAAAAAAGCTCTTACTGATGCTGGACTTTCAATAGGAGAAATAGATAAAGTAGTATTAGTTGGTGGATCTACAAGAATACCAGCAGTTGTAGAAGCTGTTAAAAACTTTACAGGAAAAGAACCTTCAAAAGGAGTTAACCCAGATGAATGTGTTGCAGCAGGAGCAGCTATTCAAGGTGGAGTATTAACAGGAGATGTTAAAGACGTATTACTTCTTGATGTAACACCATTAACTTTAGGAATTGAGACTTTAGGTGGAGTTGCTACTGCATTAATAGAAAGAAATACAACAATCCCAAGTAAGAAGAGCCAAGTGTTCTCTACTGCAGCAGATGGTCAAACTTCCGTTGAAATTCACATAGTTCAAGGTGAAAGACAAATGGCAGCTGATAACAAAACTTTAGGAAGATTTACTCTTTCTGGAATTGCAGCAGCTCCAAGAGGAATTCCTCAAATAGAAGTTACTTTTGATATAGATGCTAACGGTATTGTTAAAGTTTCAGCTAAAGATAAAGGAACTGGAAAAGAAGCTAACGTTACAATTACAGCTTCAACTAACTTAAGCGATGATGAAATTCAAAAAGCAGTAAATGAAGCAGAAAGATTTGCTGAAGAAGATAAGAAGAGAAAAGAATCTATAGAAGTTAAAAACACTGCAGATCAAATGGTTTATCAAACAGAAAAATCATTAACTGATCTTGGAGACAAAGTTTCTGCTGATGATAAAGCAAAAATCGAGCAAAGAGTTCAAGTTTTAAAATCAGTTAAAGATGGTGAAGACATAGAAGCTATTAAGAAAGCTACAGAAGAGTTAACAGAGGAATTCTATGCAGTATCTTCTAAAGTATACCAAGCAGAAGGCGGACAGCCAGGAGCTGAAGGATTTGATCCAAGCAACATGGGAAGCGCTGGAGCTGGAGCAGGACAACAAGAAGCACCAAAAGATGATAATGTTGTAGATGCAGACTTCAAAGTAGACTAAAGTAGACTAAAGTAAACTAAGATTACATTAACAAATATAATTAAGGGATGATGAAACACTCATCCCTTAAATTAAGTGATACTCCAAATTTTAATTTGGACAGGGGAACTTACTCATTCCAACGGTTATGAGAACAAATTTCATTAAAAAGTAGTTTTTATATTAAATTTCATAAATACTAGGGTTGAAATTATACATATAATGTTTTAATATATAAAGCAAGTAAAATAGGTGGTGAATTTTCTAATATGGCTAATAAAGATTATTATGAGGTTCTTGGACTGGAAAAAAACGCCAGTGAAGATGAGATAAAAAAAGCTTTTAAGAAGGCTGCTCTAAAATATCATCCTGACAGAAATCAGGGAGATGACGCAGCTGAAGAAAAGTTTAAAGAGATAAATGAAGCTTATCAGGTTCTATCAGATCCTGAAAAGAAACAAAGATATGACCAATATGGAACAGCTGATTTTAATGGCGCACAAGGTTTTGATGGTTTTGACTTTGGCGGCTTCGGCGGTTTTGGTGATATTTTCAGTGATATTTTTGGTGGAGGATTCTCATCCTCATCAAATAAAAATGCTCCTAGAAAAGGCGCAGATATGGAGTATAACTTAAATCTTACCTTTGAAGAGGCTGTATTTGGTTGTGAAAAAGAAATTAGAGTTACAAGAAGAGAAAAATGTGAAGCATGTGGTGGTACTGGTGCTAAAACTGGTACTAGTCCAAAGACTTGTAGCAAGTGTAATGGAAGAGGTAAAATTAATGTTCAAAGAAGAACTGCACTAGGTGTTATGTCAACAACTGCAACTTGTGATGCCTGTGGAGGTAAGGGCTCTATTATAGATAGTCCTTGCACATCTTGTAGAGGAACAGGAAAAGAAAGAAAAACTAGAAATTTAACTATAAATGTACCGGCAGGGGTAGATACAGGAAATGTAATGCCACTTAGGGGACAAGGTGAAGTTGGCGATAATGGTGGTCCATCAGGAGATCTTTATGTAAATATAAGAGTTGCTCCTCATAGCGTCTTTATACGTAAAGGCTTTGATATTCACATGGAAACCCATATATCCTTTGCAAAGGCAACTTTAGGTACTGATATTAAAGTGCCAACAGTAGATGGAGATGTTACTTATAAAGTGCCAGCAGGTACTCAGCCTGGAACAGTATTTAGATTAAAATCAAAAGGCGTTCCAAGAGTAAATTCATCAACTAGAGGAGATCACTATGTTAGAGTAATAGTTGATGTTCCAAAATCATTAAATGAAAAACAAAAAGATGCTTTAAGAATGTTTATGGAAGCAAGTGGAGAAACTCAAGAAGAATCAAAAACTCCAGAAACTCCCATAGAAAAAGTGAAAAAGAAAGCTAAAAAAAGTATGTTTGGGAAATAATATAAGAACATTTAATAAAAAATATAAAATAGCATAAAAGCTATAAATTATAATGATAAAATAGCTAAAATCTTGTGTTAACGTAATTCAAGATTTTAGCTATTTTTTTTGCCATTATGAAAATATATCTTTAATTCATAAGTTGATGAAATGTTTAAAAAAATGCATCATTGACTTTTTTAGACAAATTATTTACAATATATTGTGGAACTATGTTTTTTTAGGGGTTTTGTACTTGAATCATTACATAGGTATAATTTGAACAAATAATTATGAATCTGAGATTTCTAGTTATGCGAAATTACAGTGTTACATGTAAAAATATAGCGTCTCATGTAAAATCATAGTTTTTGAAAATAATACTAAGTACTAATTAAAAGTACAATAATTAAAAGTTTGGGGGAATAAGATGAATATGGAAAAAGAAAAGGTTTACAACTTAACTAAGGATACTTTCTACGATATTATTGGTAGTATATTGTATGCTGCAGGTATTTATTCATTTGCACTATCAGCAAATTTTGCTCCTGGTGGAATTTCTGGTCTGTCAATAATTATTAATCACTTTACTAAGATGCCTATAGGCACATGTAGTATACTTCTGAATATACCAATTATAATAATAAGCTATAAACTATTAGGAAAATTATTTTTATTTAAATCCTTAAAAACTATGGTGATTTCAGCTTTGTTTATGGATGTGGTATTTCCACTTTTACCAAGCTATACAGGTAACCCGCTACTTGCAGCTATTTTTGCAGGAGCCTTGTCAGGAGCTGGACTAGCATTAATTTATATGCGTAATTCATCTACCGGCGGAACTGATTTTTTAATTCTTTCAATAAGAAAAAAAGCACCGCACTTATCTATTGGTCAAATTACTATTGTTATTGATGGTTGTGTTATACTTCTTGGGGCAATTGTATTTGGAAGTATTGATTCTGCACTGCTAGGTTTTATTACAACCATTGCTAGCTCTACGGTAATAGATAAAATTATGTCAGGATTTGAAACAGGAAAAATGGCAATGGTTATTACTAATCATGGTATAAACATTGCAGACGTAATTGGAGAAAAAATTGGTCGTGGTGTAACTATAGTGGATGTTACGGGTGCTTTTTCAGGAGAGAGCCGTAAAATGTTAATGTGCGCTTGTAGTAAGTCACAGGTTTATTATTTGCGTAAAATTGTAAGCTCTATAGATCCGTCTGCCATGATTATGATTTGTCCATTTGATGAGGTCTTTGGACTTGGATTTAAGGAACATGTAAGCTAAGTACATATTGTAAAATCATAAGGTAAGTACATAAATTAAGTACATTTAGCAAGTACATATAGAAAGTATATATTGTAAAATCATAAAGTAAGAAAACAAACTCCTTCTTGGAATAGATTAGTAGAAACTATTGCCAAGGAGGAGTTATTTTATATTTTTCTAAGATGTAATTATACATGAAAGATTATTTAGTGTATAATATATTTTATTATTAAGCTATAGATACAAGGAGGAAATCAACATGGAAAATGATTGGATTGAAGTTACGGTAATTACTAGCAGTGAAGCTACTGAGGCAGTGGCTGGCTTTTTATATAATTGCGATGTGGAAGGGGTTTCTATAGAGGATGTTGCTGATGTTGAGTTTAAAAAGAAAAATCCTAGCTATGCAGATTTCATAGAAGAATCAGTTCTATCTATTGAAGAAGGTGCTCTAGTTAAAGGTTATTTTAAAGAAACAGAAAACTTTAATGAAACTTTAAATTACATAAAAGAAAGTGTTGCTAAGTTAGGGGAATTTGGTCTTGATAAAGGTAAAGGTATAGTTACTTGTGAAAAAGTTAATGATGAAGATTGGCAAAACAATTGGAAACAATATTACAAACCAACTAAAGTAGGGGAAAGAATTGTAGTTAAACCTATATGGGAAGAATATTTAGTAAAAGATGATGAAGTTGTTGTAGAACTTGATCCAGGAATGGCTTTTGGAACTGGAACTCATGAGACTACAAGAATGTGTATTAAAGCTCTCGAAAAGTATGTAAGTGGAGATCAAGTTGTTTTTGATATTGGTACAGGTTCAGGAATATTGTCCATTGCAGCGGCAAAACTTGGAGCTAAACACTCAGTGGGAGTTGACCTAGACCCAGTAGCTGTAGAATCAGCAATAAAAAATGTATCTTATAATAATCTTGATAATATAGAAATACTTCTTGGTGATTTAATGGAAGTTGTTAATGGCAAGGCCAATATTGTAGTAGCTAATATCTTAGCCGCAGTAATTATGTTTTTAAGTGAAGGCGTAAGAGATTTTATAGTTGATGGAGGTTATTTTGTAGCTTCAGGAATACTTAATACTCAAAGAGACATGGTTGTTAATAAATTAGAATCCCTAGGATTTAGCATAAAAGAAGTAATGGAAGATGGAGAATGGATCTGCATCATTGCTGAAAAATAATTCAAAGTAAAATGTGATAGGGGTAAGCTGAAAATGCATAAATTTTTTGTTGAGGAAAATAGCATAAGTGGAAACATTTGTACCATTAAAGGTGATGATGTTAAACATATATATAAGGTTCTAAGGCTTAAAGAAGGAGACAGAGTTAATATAAATAATTGTAGTGGCTCTGAATACATAGGCGAAATATTAGAAGTAAATAAAATGGAAGTAAGGGCTAAATTAATTGAAAAAGTAGAGCTAAACAATGAAAGCCCAGTTAAAGTGCATCTTTTTCAAGGTTTACCAAAGGCAGCTAAGATGGATTTAATAGCTCAAAAATGTACAGAACTTGGGATAAGTAAGATAACTCCAATAATTACAGAGAGAGTTGTGGTTAAGGGAAATGAAACTTCAGAGTTCAAAAAGGTAGATAGATGGAATAGGATAGCTTTAGAAGCTTGTAAACAAAGTAAAAGAAGTATTATTCCAACTATAAATCAGCCTATAGATTTTGAACCCTTACTTAAAGAACTTGGAAGCTATGATTTAGTAGTGGTGCCTTATGAAAATCAAGAAAATCAAGGTATAAAATATGTGAAGTCAAAAGTAGAAAATAAAAAAATTGAGAATGTAGCAATTATCATAGGACCAGAGGGTGGCTTTAAAGGAAGCGAGATTGAAGCCTTAAAAAACATAGGTTCATATATAGTAACCCTTGGACCTAGAATACTAAGAACTGAGACCGCTGGCTTTACAGCTCTTAGCTTAATAATGTATGAGTTTGGTGATTTAGGAGGTGACCTTTAATGAAAGTAGCATTTTACACATTAGGATGTAGAGTTAATTCATATGAATCAGAAGCTATGGCAGAAAAATTCATAAAAGATGGATATGAAATAGGAAATTTTGATGAATATGCAGATGTTTATGTTATAAATACATGTACCGTAACTAATATGGGGGATAAAAAGTCAAGACAGATGATAGGAAGAGCAAGACGACATAACCCTGAAGCAATAATTGCTGTAGTTGGATGTTACGCCCAAATAGCCTCAGGTGACATAGCCAAAATTGAAGGGGTAGATGTAGTCCTGGGAAGTAGAAATAAAGGCGAAGTTGTTTACTGGGTAAACAGAGCTAGAGAAGAGAAAAAGCAAGTTGTAGAAGTTAGTGACGTTCTTAAGAACAAACACTTTGAAGAATTAGCTATAAATGAATATCAGGATAAAACTAGAGCTTTTCTTAAAATCCAAGATGGATGTAATAGATTTTGTTCATACTGTTTAATTCCCTATGCAAGGGGAGCTGTTTGTAGCAAAGAGCCAGAGCAGATTATTAAAGAAGTCAATGAATTAAGTAAAAATGGCTTCAAGGAAATAATATTATCTGGAGTTCATACTGCATCCTATGGAGTAGATTTAAAAGGTGATTGGAATTTAGTTAGAGTTTTAGAAGAAATAGATAAAATAGAGGGAATAGAAAGAATCAGAATAGGTTCTATAGATCCAACTTTCTTTACAGATGGTGTGATAGAAAAAATATGCTCTTTAAAGAAACTGTGTCCTCACTTCCATCTTTCTCTTCAAAGTGGGTGTGATGCTACCATTAGAAGGATGAATAGGAAATATACTGCTGCTGAATATAAAACCGTTGTAGAAAATCTTAGAGAGCACATGGCAGATGTATCTATAACTACAGATGTAATAGTAGGATTTCCAGGGGAGTCAAAAAAGGAGTTTGAAACTACTTATGAGTTCCTTGAAGATATAAAACTTAGTAAGATGCATATATTTAAGTACAGCAAAAGAACTGGTACTAAAGCAGCAGAAATGCCATTCCAAGTGGATGGAACAATAAAGGAATCAAGAAGTAAGAGACTGATAGAATTAAATGAGGCCTTAGAAGTAGAATTCATGAATAAGTTTGTAGGCCATGAAATGCAAGTGTTATATGAGGAAAATGTAAGCGGAAAAGATAATCATTATGTTGGATATACAGAGAATTATATAAAAGTTATGACTAGTAGTGAAGAAGATTTAACTGGTAAAATTGTAAAGACGAAACTTATAGCAGTTGAAGGTGAACACATCATAGGTAAATTTTAGATTATATTTTCTAAGTATAGGGATATCACAATTTCATTATAAAAATATATAAATAAAAATATATAAATAAAAATAAGTAATATATGTGAATTTTTAAAATGTTTTTATATCAAAGTAAATTTTTGGCGTATAATATACTGTATAGTATATTATTAATGACATCAAGAATGGAGGTGAAATAATGACAGATTGTTTGTTTTGTAAAATAGCAAGGGGGGAAATTCCTTCTAAGAAGGTTTATGAGGATGAAAAGATATTAGTCTTTCATGATGTAAATCCAGAGGCACCAGTGCATGTGCTTATTATTCCTATAGAGCATATTAGCTGTGCTAATGATATAAATGAGGAGAATAGTACTATCATAGCTCATATTTTCGAAGTTGTACCAGAACTTGCTATTAAGTT
>DAMAVY010000093.1:0-9497 GCA_032077725.1 Clostridium sp.
TGGGTAGATTTATGACTTACTATATAAATATTCAAAATGCAATTGACTATATTGAGAATAATTTAGAAGAAAATGTTAAGTTGGAAGAAATAGCTAAAGTTGCAGGTTATTCTATTCCACACTTATACAGGGTGTTTGGAGCAATTGTTGGTTATTCAGTAAAAGAATATGTTCGAAAAAGAAAATTAAGTAATGCAATGTATGATTTAGTCACTTCAAAACGTAATATAACAGAAATAGCTTTTGAATATGGTTTTGAATCTCATGAAGCATTTACAAGAGCTTTTAAATTGGCTTATGGTGAATCTCCAAATAATTTTCGGAAAGCTCAAGTAGAGACATGCTTATTTGAAAGAATTAACTTACTTTCAAAAAATAATAAAAATGGAGTGGTGATATTGAAACCAGAGATTGTTTGCAAAGATGAGAGATTACTTCTAGGTATAGCAAGAAAAATAAATCAGGGGGAAAATATAAAACTTGGGCTTTTATCAAAAGTAAAAACCGAGTTCATGGAAATGACAGAGGAGATTGAAAACAGAGTAAATACCGAGTTGTATTATGCAGCTTATGATTATGATGTTCAAGATATAACTAAAGGGGACGAAGAGATTAATTACACTTATTTTTATGGTGTTGAAGTATCAGGATATAATAATATTCCTCAAGGGATGGTACAGAAGGTTATACCAAAAGCTAAATATGCTGTTTTTAGTTATGATGCTAAGGATAATACTTTGAACTGTGAAAGTCTAAATCAACCTGTATATGATTACATTGATGGTATTTGGCTTCCTAATTCCGGATTTGAGCTTTCTGAAACTTCTGATTATGAGATTATTAATCAAAATGAAAACTTTATTGATTATTTCATTTCAATAAAGTAACAATACTTTACAAGTAATTAAAAATAATTTTCACAAAATACAATAAACCAAACTCAAACTCCAGTGCAAACTAAGCATAAAGACTTTTTATATAAAAGGAGGAAATGATGTTTTTTAATAATATAGAAACAGAAAGATTATATCTTAAAAACATATCCAGTGATGACAGAGATTTTATATTTAGTCAATTTTCAGATGATGTAGTTAATAGGTATCTATTCGATGCAGAGCCATTAACTGATGTTGAAGGTGCAGATGAAATTATTGATTTTTATACACAGCACGAACCGCGATTACAGAACCGTTGGATTATAATAAGAAAATCAGATGGGATTAAAATGGGTACATGTGGGTTTCATTGCTGGAATCACAGAGAGTATAAAGTAGAAATTGGTTATGATCTTAAAGAAGAATTTTGGGGAAATGGTTATATGGAAGAAGCGATTAAAGAAATTATTATATTCGCCATGAGAAATATGAATATAAAAGAGATAAGTGCATGCATTTATATTGACAATAAAAGGTCAATTCGTCTTGTTGAAAAGCTTGGATTTGTTGTATCTGGTTCAAGTTATGAATTATTTAGAGACAATGAATATTTCCATAATATATATTCCCTTTATCTAACTAATTTAACGTAATATATCTAGCCTATGACGGTGTGGGTCCAGATTTAAAAATTAATTTTCCAGACAAAATATAACAAAAAAAGTCGGGAGTACCTCTTTGAAAAGTAATATGATATAAATGTAGATAGGAGTGATGAGTATGGGATGGATTGAATGTATTGGTGAAGCTATTAGTTACATTGAGGAAAATATCACCGAAGAACTTACAATGGAGGAAATTGCAACACGAGCGCTTATATCACCTTTTTATTTCCAAAAAGGATTTGCAATGCTTTGTGGTTTTACGGTGGGAGAGTATATAAGATGGCGTAGGCTTACGCTTGCCGGCAGTGAGCTTGTTTCTACTGATGAGAAAATTATTGATATTGCCGTGAAATACGGCTATAATTCACCAGATAGTTTCACAAAAGCCTTCACTCGTTTCCATGGTGTCACACCTACTGCAGTTCGAAAAGACGGGGCCATGGTTAAATCTTTTGCGACCTTAAAAATCAAATTTTCATTGGAAGGTGGTTATATTATGGATTACAAAATTGTTGAAAAAGATTCTTTTACGGTTATGGGAGCATCAAAGGTATTCAAATATGATAGTGCAACTACAGAAATTCCAAAGTTCTGGACAGAGCATTATCAAACAGGAAAGGGTAAAGTTGTGTGCGGAATGTACGGTGTATCCATTGATGAGAGTATGGGTTCAGATGAATTTGAATACTTGATTGCGGATAATTATATTCCATCCACAGCAACTCCAGAGGGTCTTATTACAAAGATTATTCCAAAACACACTTGGGCTATTTTTGCATGCAAGGGTGCAATGCCAAAATCATTGCAAGATGTAAACAAAAACATCTTCTCAGAATGGCTACCTAACTGTAAAGATTATGAAATAGCAGCGGGTTACAATATTGAAATGTATACAAATGTAGATGACTATGAAAAGGGTACTCAGGATGAAAATTATTACAGTGAAATTTGGATTCCTGTTAAGAAAAAATAATTTTTACTAAGCTAATAAGTATACCTAAAAGTAAGAAATAACTATATCATAATAAGAAAACAAGGTGTCTACGATTGCAAAGTCGCAGAATACCTTGTTTTTATTATTAAGCTTATCCTTAATTCCTATAGTGTAAAAGTTATATATTTTGATGGTATTCCTCTTTTGTAAGGGAATAAAAAGGTTCACCATTATAGAAATCAAATTCCTCTGGAAGTCCTTCTACCATATATCTGAACTTTAAACCCATATTTTCAAGAACCTTCTTAGAAGCAATATTCTCTGGTTTACAAAGTCCTACAATTTCATTTATTCTCATGAGGTTAAACCCATAGTCAAGCAATGCAACAGATGCTTCTTTAGCATAACCTTTTCCCCAATAATCCCTTCCTATTAAGTAAAAAATCTCTTTCTGATTGTGATCGAAATCAACTCCGCCTATACCACACCATCCTATGTGAGTGCCACTTTCTTTTAAGGTTATATTAAAGGAATATTTAAAATCGTCATCAAAGCCAACTTCATAACAATCAATTATCCAGCTGAATAATCCTTTATAATCTTCATGTGACATAACATCCATATCCAAATATTTGAATAGTTCTTTATTTTGCATTAACTTAAAGCACTCTTCTAAATCTTCTTCCTTATATGTCTTAATTAATAATCTCTCAGTTTCAATTATCATATCTTTTATTGTATTCATAATTTTTCCCCTTTGTATAAACAACAATATATCTAATTTTATTTTAAGTTATCTAATGCAACTTCTATTAAAATGATATCATTTTTATAATAGCAAATCAACCTAAAACATTCTACTTAACCCAAAAATTACCATAGTTTAAAAGTTCCATCAAAGCAACTATAAAACTCATTAAGGGAAGATTCAGAGAGTACTATATAAATAATCTGTTTTTAAATGTAAAAAAGTTGAAGTTTATGTTAATATTCTATATAATTTTATTATGACATGATTGTTAAATAATAGAAGCAGATTTATATTGTAAGAGGTGAAAATAATGAAAACAGTTGTAATATACAAGTCAAAAACTGGTTTTGCAAAAAAATATGCAGAGTGGATTGCAGAGGATTTATCTGCGGATATTTTTGATGCTTCAAAGGTTAATGGAGGTGTGCTCACAGACTATGACACTGTGGTTTACGGTGGTGGTTTGTATGCGGTAGGCATCAATGGAGTAAAATATATAACACAAGACCTAGACAAACTTAAAGATAAAAAAATAATTGTTTTTGCAACGGGAGCGTCACCCTTTAGAGAAGAGGTGATAAGTGAAGTGAGAGATAAAAACTTTACTAAAGAGGAACAGAAATATATACAGTTCTTTTATTTAAGGGGTGGCTTTGATTATAGTAAGCTAAAGCCTTTTGATAAAGTACTTATGACATTATTAAAATGGAAGTTAAAAATGAAAAAGGAATTGACACCGGATGAAAGAGGTATGTTAGCTAGTTATGACAAGCCAGTAGATTTTACAAGAAAGAAAAATATAGATGCAATAATCACTTATATTAACTCATAACATTCTTATAAAGTGAATTAACTAATATGAACTCTGTTTATAGGGATTCCCGTCATCAACGGTTATCTATCGTTGATGATGGGAATCACATTTTTATTTTCTAATTTAAGTAGAATATGATGCAAGTGAAAAGAGCACATTTGAAACAGTGAAAATGGCGAAAAACCTGCAAACCCGCATGGTGAGAACAACTTTTTAAAAAGTTAAAAAGTTTTCTAGGTAAAATTTTAAATATTTCCATAGTTTAAAAGTTTCCTAGGCAAAATTTTAAAAAGTTTCATAGTTAAATAGTATCCTATGTAAAATTTAAATATGAAATATTCACAATAAATATGTAGAGAGCATTGTAGTGATCAATACATTTATATTAGTTGCAATAAAGATTTTAATATTACTAATGATAGATGAGACACATAATAAAATATCAATTCAATAGAGAGTAATAAAAATAGCTGACTAAGGTGGTATGTTTCCCTTTGGTCAGCTATTGAAATTTATGAGATAACTGAAATGGTTTACATTTTAAATCTTCAAGAATATAATTAAAGAAGCAAACAGAAAATGAATTGCTGGTGTCATACATTTTATGAAATTATTTCTGGGTGACGTAAACAAATTGGGAACACAATTTGTTTTGCTAACAACAAGAAAAAATTCAAAACAATCCCTGGATTTATTAGAGGCTCTTCTCGGTAATTATATAAAATTTAAGGAGGTATAGAGCAATGAATGGTGAAACACTTTGGAATACTATTATCACAAGCCTTTCATCCTCTGGAGAAGAAATACAAACTAGAACGGGTCTTTGGTTTAGATCATCATACCGTGATGGAAGACTGTTCGTTGATAGGGTTACTGATAACATACCTTCAAGCGAAATATCCATGGAAAGAGTAATATCAAAGAATGATTTCTTATTTGTACATTCGTATTATGACCGGTGGATTAGTGGCGAAAAAGGTGTAAGACATGAGGTCAGTAGGAAATCAAGAAATACTGCTTGTGTTTTTGCATAGATCGATTTATTAATGGTAAGAAGGTGAAAAATTGCTAATAAAGAGAGAAATCGCAATTCAAGATATAAAAAGATGTATTGCCGGGAATGGTTGGAGCTTTGGTAATGAAATACTATATGAAATGTGTCGCAAAAGCCCCGAACACAAAAGTGCTGATGAAATTGTAGGAAAAGTTTGGCTTATTGGAAGATCTTATGCAGCGGCTATAGAAAGAAGAAAAAATGTTAATAAGATAGATTCAGGAGATGATTTCTATTTTAACGTCGTTGCGCCTAAAATGTTGAAGGCTGGAGAAGAACTAGATAATCGAATCAACAAACTTAAGAAATATGATGCCATCACTGAAGAAAATTTAAAAGAAATTGTAGATACGCATTTATTTCTTACTAATGTTTTTTCAGATATTTCAGGTCATGATAAGCGTTCATTAGCATCAAAATATCTGCATTTTCATGTGCCAAAATTGTTTTATATTTTTGATAGCAGAGCAATTCAAGGAGCCAGAAGTTATGTTATGCCAGATAAGCAGCTTAGAGCTTTACTTGCTCCTTTTGGAGATAAAGATTACATTGAACTTGTTATTAGACTTTTTACATTCCAGGAATATGTGAAAAGTAAGTATGGGATGACAATATCACCGAGAGTTATCGATTCATTTCTGTTGAATTACTAGAAAAAGATAAATATTACGGGATTGCCCCGGGGGACGTAAACAAATTGTGAACACAATTTGTTTTGACAAGGTGGACCAGCAGTTTGTGACGCAGAGACAATTTTGGAAGAAGATCTTCAGATGGCAACGGTAGAAGCTTTTAACAATGTTTATTTCAACAAAACAAATATGCTGGAAGTGATAAAAGGAAATATTGCCGAGGTTATTGGTTTGCCAGATGCTTCACTGGATGAAGTTGAAGCTAGGCTTGAAGAATTACAGTGTGAGCTATTGAAGAAAGCTAACTCAAAACAAAACTACGATGAGCTTGCTAGGATATTTTTGATCTGCGTGAAAAGAAGCAGCAAATAATGGTAGAAGTAGCAGAGCAAAACGGTTATAAAAAGCGAATTGCTCAATTTGGAAAATACATTCAAAACTTTAATCAAGAGCTGACAGAATATGACGAGCAGCTGGTAAGGTTGTACATTAAAAAAATTACAGTGTATGATGATCACTATGAGGTGGAATTCAAAACTGGGTTCAAATTGAATATTAAAAGATAAAATGGCAGGAGAAACTCTAAGGTAGGGACTCCTGTTTTTTTATTGCTTACGAAAAGTTTCAGATGATTCTGTCGAAGTATGGTTTGCTGAGGAAAATTATGGTATAATAAATTATCTTATTTGTATATTTGTTATAATGTATGAGGTGAGCTTTGTGATAAAGAATAATTTGGAAACCGATGTAAAAGTTAAATGCATGGAAGAAGGTATTACATAGGCGCAACTAGCTGATAAGGTTGGAACCTCTGCTCCATATGCGAATAGGGTTATTAAAAATTCCGATGGTATTGTGAATAAAACATTTGTAATATGATGGAACAGCTAGGATTTGATATAGAAGTTACTTGTGTGAAAAGGGAAAAATAGGGGGGATAATGTAAATATGGAGACTAATTTAAGAATAGACACACAGATTTTAAATAGCGATAAGGTTATTTGCCGTCATATAAGCAACCTTAGTAACTCTACAAGAGGACAAATTTCTCAGGATATTCTATCACAACTTCGTCATTTTGTTGAGCATATTATGCTAAAAATCTATGCCAATGGTGCTGATATAGAGGATTCACAGGAAAATGTTAAAAAAGCTGTTAAGCATGCGAAAGGCAAGAGTTCTTTACGTCATTTGTCACGCTTTCACCATTTTTTGCAAGTATCAGTTTCACATCGTACTTTAGAAGAACAGAATTCCGAACGTTTGATGCTAAAATACTATGAATATCTATTGCGTATAAGAAACTTATTGCACGACAATTACTCCCTTGATGTTCTTAGCAATCTTGAACAGTTTCCAATAGAAACTGATGAGAGCCTTAAAGAATATTATGAAAAAATAGCTGAAAAGGTAGATCAATACAAAACACCAGTACGGAATGGTTTTCGATTTGACCGTTTTTACATTCAAAAAATTAAGCAATTCTTTTTTGACAATAAAATATACTATGAGGTTGCGTTTATTCCTGCAAACGACAAGACAAGTAAAACAGACCGCATTATTGCATTTACAGATATTGAGATTACAGATTTTTATGCTGTTAAGTTTGCTATTGCTGATAATTATATTGATTTATTTGATAAACACATGCCAATTCGAATTATTGTTGACTGGGAAGTAAGTATTCGTCCGTGTGAGTTTACAAATTTTATTAAGATATTCAATAAATATGGATTTACTCCTAGTAAAGCAGAGCAGTATAATATCACAAACTATTTAACGGAAACAGGGTTAAGTCTATCAGAAATTGTTATGTTTTCAGACGAGGACTACCAAGAAGTCTATGACCGGATAGTACCCAAAACAGACGCCAAACATTTTTTTGATATACTTGATAATTGTCGGTCATTTATCGAGAAAGATAAGCCAGGTTGCAATGTTCTTCGGTACTTGCTTCACCATATGACGAATCGAATTATTAAAGAACAGTACAAAGAGCATTGGAAATGGAATTATGAAGAACATCGTAAAGAATATGTAGGTGGAAATTTTAAACTCTCAGATTTGTATTTAGCTTATGAATGTATTCCTTTTGATACGATGCCATTTTGTTCTGGTTTGAAACATCATGTTCCGAGCCTTTCAGATTTATTTGACTCCATTGATGCAACTGGACGTGAACACGAAATTTTAGCATGGACAGTTAAAAATAATACGGAACAAAAGGGGGTACTCTTTACTCCGTTGGATAAAAGTGAAGACGATGACAAGTACAAGCTAGGCTATTTTGATGATATTGATACACTTGTTAAAACGTATAACAGAAAACTATATAATAATCAAAAGCAGCAAGCACGCAAACTAATAGTAAAGAATAACTATATTTTCATTGAAAATTATAAAGAAGATACCGTATCAATAATTCAAAAAATAAAAAGCTTGGCAGAAAGTGGCGTGGATAATTATTCAAATACAGTAAATCATTGGCTTCAAAGTACTGATTATCAAATTGACTCTGACGAGAAAAAAACATCATTAATCAATATGTTTGCTAGGTCACAAGTCTCTTTGATTTATGGTTCTGCTGGAACAGGTAAATCAACTCTTATCAATCATATTTCGCACTTTTTGAATAACTACTCAAAGCTCTATTTGGCTCACACAAATCCTGCTGTGAATAATCTTAAAAGGAAGGTTGCTGCGTCTTTAAACTGTAAGTTTATGACAATTACTAAGTTTAATAATAAATATGCGAAAGACATAAAACGGGATTATGACATTCTTATCATTGATGAATGTAGTACTGTAAGCAATCATAATATGAAAGAACTGCTCAATCTTGCCAAATTTAAATTACTTATTTTGGTCGGAGATACTTATCAGATAGAGGCAATTGAATTTGGAAACTGGTTTGATGCTGTGCGAAGTTTCTTACCAAGTTCAGCTGTTTGTGAATTGACTAAACCCTATAGAAGTGACAGCAAACAATTGTTGGATTTATGGAATAATGTACGAAAAATGGAGGATGATGTCCTCGACCGCTTACAAGCGGGTGAATTTTCGGCTGAACTTGATACCTCGATTTTTACTCCTGCAGCGGAGAATGAAATTATTCTTTGCTTAAATTATGGCGGACTGTACGGAATCAACAATATTAATCACTTTATGCAAGAAAACAATAAAGGTAAAGAAATATGGCGAGGAATACAGCGATATAAAGTTGGTGACCCCATTTTATTTAATGATTCTGCCGATCATTTTTTCAGTCAGAATAAAGAGCAGGTACCGATAATTCACAATAATATGAAAGCTCGAATTGTAGATTTTAGTCTCCTGGATGCAGAAAAGGTGGCTGAGCGCATTCAATTTGATGTAGAGATTGATAGACCACTTATTGACTTGGATATTGATGGCTTAAATTTTGAAATTATCGGAAATGCTACAAGCGGTAATTCAATTATTCGTTTTGAAGTAAATAAAAACAATAGTACTGATGAGGATGATGACGGTGTTTCTAAAACAATTGTTCCTTTTCAAGTTGCGTATGCTGTATCAATTCACAAGGCACAAGGCTTGGAATACGATTCAGTTAAAATCGTTATAACGGATGAAATTGATGAATTGATAACTCACAGCATCTTTTACACTGCTATTACTCGAGCAAGAAAAAGATTAAAGATATACTGGACACAATCAGTAGAAAAGAAGGTACTTGATAGAATAAAACCCAAAAACAATCACCAGGATGTAGCTTTGCTTAGAAATGAAATAA
>DAMAVY010000094.1:0-9491 GCA_032077725.1 Clostridium sp.
TAGCTAAAAGCTTTTTTGAACCACCAGTATAACTGGTGGTATTCATTAAACAAAATAAAAGTGCTGATAAAAAATGTCTTTGCACTTTTATCGCACTTTAATTAATTGCTCATATATTTACTAATTCATTATTAAGTACATTTATTAATTAATATCCTAACTCTTCATTTAAAAAAATTACATGTATTCTATCTTTATTATTTTGTCTTTTTATTACTGTATACTCATTACATATTCTTTCTTTACTAGAACAATTAATGCAATGCCCTACCTTAGTGCATGGTGTAGTTTTATTTAATCTTTTAGCGTTTGCTGGTGCTGCTACTTGTTTAACCCTAACTATTGCTTCATCCACATCTTTCACAATTTTATTTACGCCAGCTATAACTATAACTTTATCCGGCCCATATAACATAGCAGCAACCCTATTACCATTTCCATCTACGTTATATAATTCCCCATCTTCTGTAATAGCATTAGTTCCTACAAAATACACATCTGCTAAGAATGTAGACCTAAATATATTTTTTATATCTTGTGAGGTTAATCCATCTTCATATCTATCCAAGAATTTATACCTTCCACTTCTTAAATGGTCAATTACTCCAGTCTCAAATAAAGTCATTGATCCACCGCAGCTTACTGTGTCACCCTCAGAAGTAATTTCTTTAATTTTTTCTATTAATTCATCATGGCTATTTACTAAGTATCCATTCATGCCATTTTTCTTAAGTGAATTAATTGTTGTATTAGTTTTGTTTTCTTTTAACCATTTCATATTATTGTCCATTTCATACCCCTCCTCCATAAACTTTTTTTAATATATAAATTTAACTTCTAAGATATTAAAAAACTCTAATGAGTTTAATTTCTCATTAGAGTTAGTTATTATATTATTTTCCGCAACATTTTTTATATTTCTTGCCGCTTCCACAAGGACAAGGATCATTTCTTCCTATCTTAACTTCGTTTACTATTGTTTTTGATTCTCTCCAAGATTTTTGTATTTCTTTTCTCTTCTCTGCTGAGAAAATTCTATCCCATTGTGATAATGTATATAGATATTCCGCTTTAGAATCAAGCATATTAAAATACAATTTTTCATAATCTATTTTGAAGTTAATTTCTGAATCATTTTCTATTGCTTCAAGATCAAGAGCTTTATCAATACTTTCATTGATTCCATCTAAGAATCCCATAAAGTAAACTTCGTCTACTTGAAATTCTTTAGCTAGTTCTGAAAACTTACCTTTAATTACACCATCTGTAATTGCTAAAGCTTTAACATATATTGATTTTTCAACTACTGCATATTCTTTCCAAAATGCAGGTTCTCCATTTTCTTTTACAAATTCTACCACATAATCCGTCCAATTGCTATATGCGCTCATGTTATTTTCTCCTTCTTATACCAAATTTATAGTATTTACGTTCTAATTATAATAGACCTTCACTAATGTTTCAATAAAATCTTATTTCTGTATCTTTAAATTTTTAATTTCATCTTTGCTAAAAGGCTTAGATATATCAAAATGTCCGCCCAAACTCTCTACAGTCTCACTTTTTACCTGAATCATAACCTTATCAACAGAATCTAGTTCTGATAATGAATTTGTGATAGATTTAAGCAAAATCTCTTCTTTTTCTTCTGTCATTTCAAACATTGCTTCACTACTAAAATTAATATACCCTATTCCATCTTTGATTGAAAAACTTAATAACCTTGTTTCCTTCGGTAGTACAAATGTACTTTTTTCACGATTACTAGCTGGTCCTTTAATTAGTTCTTGAATTATAATTTCACCTACTAACTCTTGATAACCAATAAGTCGTTCTTCTTTTACAAGTTCATCTGTACCTTCATTTCCTCCAAAATATAGAGTCAAATCCACATAACCCTCGTCATTTGTCACTATTTTCGCATTTTCAAGTTTTTCTTTACTTATTGTGCTTTGTTTATCTTTCTTAATAATCACAGATTTAGCAGTATAAATTATGCCCACCAATAAAGCTATTACAACTATAGCTATTAAAATAATCCTAATGGTCTTCTTTTTCATTTTACACCCCCTAATATATGACTAAATATATTTTCTCGATGCCTAATCATTCTATATCTCACCAATTTATAAGGATTAGTAAAAAACGTCATATCCATAAATAGGTTCAACTAAGTTCAGCTTTCGTTTATCTTAATCTGAAATGTTTCACTTTAAATTTCAGAAACTAGACTATGTTTATCTCTATTACACATTCTCAAACTTATGTCCTTTTGTGCATCTATATTATTTTCTCGAAGGACACTAGCTACAGTTTCATATGCAAGTTCTGGGTAATTATTAGTTTTACTTAAGTGGCCTAAATAAATAGTTTTATAGTTTCCCTTTAAGATATCAACAATAGCTTTCCCACAATCTTCATTTGATAAATGTCCCTTAGAACTAAGTATTCTTTGTTTTAAAGGATATGGATATGGCCCAAATTTGACCATTTCTACATCGTGGTTACTTTCAAGTAAAATCATATCACTATCTTCTAACGCTTGTTTTACTTCAAGTGAAAAATAGCCTAAATCTGTAGCTATACAACAAGATTTCTTTAACCCATGTATCTTATACCCTCGTGGTGATACTGCGTCATGTGGTATAGGGAAGTTTTCTATAGTTAAATTATTAATCTCACTAAATCTTCCATCTATAATTTTTATATTCTTTTCTTTAATATTTCCAATTTTAAAAGACATAGCTTCCCAAGTAAGACTAGGCGCATATATTGGAATATCATATTTTCTTGAAAACACTCCAACACCCTTAATATGATCCGAATGTTCATGAGTGATAAATATTCCATCTATAGATTTAGGATTTACACCTATATCATTCAATTCTTTATCAATAGATTTTCCTGGCATCCCAACATCCACTAATATATTACTATCATTTTCAGAAATAAATATACTATTTCCACTGCTACCACTAAATAATGGGCAAAATTTCATAATTATCTCCTTATTCCTTATTTATATCTATGCATAAATAAACTTTCTAGCCTTTTACTCTTGTTATGTCTGCACCTATCGCTTTAAACTTTTCTTCGATATTTAAGTAGCCTCTGTCAATATGTTCTATTCCTTCTACTACAGTTGTTCCTTTAGCCGCAAGTCCTGCGATAACTAAAGCTGCACCTGCCCTTAAATCTGTAGCTTTAACGTTAGCACCTGACAAATTTTCTACGCCATCTATTATAGCTATTTTACCTTCTATAGTAACATTAGCACCCATTTTCTTAAGTTCAATCACATGTTTTAATCTAGATTCATATATGCTTTCATTTACTATACTTCTACCTTGAGCCATAGTTAAAAGCGTACTCATAGGTTGTTGAACATCTGTTGGGAATCCTGGGTATGGTAGTGTTTTTATATTTACACCTTTTAAATTTTTCTTACTTATAATAGTTATAGAATCGTCATGTTCTACGACTTCAACACCCATCTCTACAAGCTTTGCTGAGATAGATTCTAAATGTTTAGGAATTACATTATTTAAAACTACTTCTCCACCACAAGCTGCAGTTGCTATCATATAAGTACCAGCCTCAATTTGATCTGGTATAACAGAATAGTTGCATCCTGAAAGTTCTTTCACTCCAGTAATTTTTATTACATCGGTTCCTGCACCCTTAATGCTTGCTCCCATAGTATTTAAGAAATTAGCTACATCTACTATATGTGGCTCTTTGGCTGCATTTTCTAAAATTGTAACACCCTCTGCAAGAGTAGCTGCTAGCATTATATTTATAGTAGCTCCTACGCTTACCACATCAAAATATATAGTTGTACCTACAAGTTTTTCTGCACTAAGATTTACTGCACCATGTTCTATAGTAACAGTAGCGCCAAGCGCTTCAAAGCCTTTAATGTGTTGATCTATAGGTCTATCCCCTATTGGGCATCCTCCAGGAAGTTCAACTCTAGCCTTCTTAAACCTAGCAAGAAGAGCTCCTAATAGGTAATAAGATGCCCTCATTTTTCTTACTTCTGGAATTGTTGCATTTGTTGTCTCTATATTTGAACTATCAATTGTAATTGAACTACAATTGGTCTCTACTTTACAGCCTATATATCTTAGAATAGTTTCTAAGCAATTAATATCCTCTATATTAGGAACATTGTCTATTATGCAAACTCCTTTAGCTGCCAAAATTGCTGCTGGCAAAATTGCAACTGCTGCATTTTTTGCCCCATTGATATTTACATTTCCAAACAATGGATTTCCTCCATTTATAACCAATTTATCCATACAGGTATCATCCTCACTATTTTAATGTTCATATTATATATGTTAACTTAACTAAATATCTATAAAATGCATAATTTTTAATGTCAAAATCTCATAATTATTATTATAACACAATGTTTGTATATTTTAATGAAAAATTTAAAAATATAATCTTATTTTTAATACAAATTTATTTGATAACCGCCCGTTTTTCAAGTTCATTAGTTTAATTCACCACATATTTCTATTATAACCAACTATAATATGTTATAATATCTTTATTGTATTGTAGTTAATCGTTTTATGATATAATAATTTATTATAAAATTCTACACATGGGAGGAAAAAAATGAAATATTATTTAGTTGCGTTGATAGATGATAATTCTATTGATAATATAGTATCTATTCAAAAATTCTTAAATAAAAAGTATAGATTGTATAAGAATGTGTCTAATTTATACATTCCTCTAGGTTCTGTATCTAATGCTGAGCTTGATAAATTGGATGAGATAGTAACAAAAGTTTTGTCTCCTTATAAAAAATTTAAAGTTGGAATTGATAATGATATTTACATTAATGATACATCTAATACTGTGAACTTAAAGGTTAAAGATAAAGGCTATATCAATAAAATATCTCGAAACATGTTTGATACATTCAACACCTATGGTATTACTGTTAAAGATTTTTCAACTCTTTCATATTTTAACATGCCAATTTCTAATGCCAATAATGCTATTAGAAAGGCTTGCTTAAATGACTTTTTCACTTTAGATGACTCTAAGGAAAAAACAGATTTAATTAATTACAGTAAAGTAAACAAAATTGAAGTTTGGAAACAACTTAATAATAGACGGGATACCATAGTTAAAAGCTATGATTTGAAGGATTTTTAGGCTAGACTCTTTAATATTTTTATAAAATCTTTTAATACATATATATGTTTATCCAATAACATTAAACAAAGCAGATACACGTGTTAAAATAAAAATAATAATACTACTATTGGGGTAAGCTATCCTTGAAGGATGGTGATAAACTTTATGTGGGGTATAATTTTTTCAATTGTTGCAGGGGTTACCATGAGTGTGCAAGGAGTTTTTAATACTGAACTTTCAAAGAAATTAGGTCAGTGGGAAACTACCGTACTTACTCAAGCAATTGCACTTGCAACTGCACTAATTGTATATTTTTTTGCTGGTGATGGTAATTTTAGAAATCTAAAAGAAGCAAATAAGCTCTATCTTTTAGCTGGTGTATTAGGCGCTTTAATTACATTTACCGTTATTAAAGGTATGTCCAGCCTTGGTCCTGCCGTAGCAGTCGCTATAATCCTAGTGGCTCAACTTATTACCGCTGCCCTCATAGATCATTTTGGTTTATTTGGAGCCAAGGCAGCCGGATATGGACTTCGTGAATGTATTGGTGTTGGAATTATGATAGTTGGAATTGTCATTTTTAAATGGAAAGGATAGTCTCTATCTTTTCTATTTTTATGTGATAAATTTAATATAGAATAGAATCATCAACGTTTTTTTATTTAATATACCATTATAATATTAAATTCTTAATCTACGTTAACTGGGGGTTAAACTATGGATTTTAAACAATTAGAAGCATTTATTACAGTATCAAGGCTTAAAAGCTTTTCTAAAGCTGCAAATGCTATTTACCTTTCTCAACCAACCATAAGTTCTCATATTTCAAGCTTAGAAAGAGAACTTAAGATTCAATTATTTGACAGAACATCTAAAGAAGTAAACCTAACCCCTGCAGGAAGGTCTTTTCTGCAGTATGCTAATGATATTATAAATACAAAAAACAACGCCATTACAGATATATCTAACTTCAACAATAATATTTCTGGTGTTTTAAACATTTCAGCTAGTACTACACCATGTAATTCTTTGATTCCTTCTCTTGTATCAAATTTTAATAAACTTTATTCAAACGTGAAATATAATATTAAAGAACAGGGATCTGTTGCTATAATTAAAGATATTATCGATCTTAAGTGCGAAATTGGATTTGTTGGTACAATTATAGATAACTCTAAGATAAACAATTACAAGATAATGGAAGATGAACTTGTTATTATCTCAAATTCCCAGTTAAACCTTCCTGACGTAATTACTCTAGAGGACTTATTAAAATATCCTTTTATAATAAGAGAAAAAGAATCTGCTACTAGACATACCTTAGAATACCAGCTTCATTTGCACAATGTAGACCCCAAAAGACTTAAGGTTGTTTGTGAAGTTGATAGTGTCCATGCTCAACTTAAGTTTATTAACCTTGGCCTTGGGATTTCAATTATTAGTAAAAACTTATGTGATAACAACCTTTTGAATGAGAATATGCGCATAAGTAGAATTGAGGGACTTGACCTAAAACGGGATATCTTCTTAATTGTTAGTTCAAAACGAACCCTTACTCCTATTGCAAACGCATTTTTTAATATGTGTCAGGAACTATATAATTTATAATTAACATGTAAATATTCATCTACATATTTACATGATAAAGCTGAGACTAGATAGTGCTTTAACACTTTCTAGCCTCAGCTTTATTTATTTTATCCCATGACTACCCACCCCTGGATAATGATTTCTAAACCTTCACCATTTGTTATGATGTCTAATTAAAAACTTTAACAATTGTGTTCAACTTACATATACTGATAAGTGTAATAAGTATGTAAGGAGTATTCCTATGTTTTTTAGCAAAAAACTTGATACTAATCTTAAGGATATGATTGAAAGCAACATATATAATAAATATAGAATTATAATTAAATACGGTAGTATTAATGATTCAATAGAAAAAAAAATTAAATCCCTAAAGGGTGAAGTTTTATATAATATCAAATCCTTGCATTGTCTATGCGTCCTCGCTACTAAAGGAGCTATATATAGAATTCTAGAACTTCCTGAAGTTAAGTATATATGTGTTGATGACATGGCATTCTTATGTAACAAAAATGTACTTCACGCCAATGGAATCTTCCTTGATAATAAGAAATTTGATTTATTAAAGAGCAAAGAACTTTCTGGAAAAGGTGTCGGCATCGGTATCATTGATAGTGGTGTTTATCCTCACATGGATTTAGCTTCTTCATCAAATAAAGTTAAAAAGTTTGTTGATCTAATTAATGGTGCCACTTATCCCTATGATGATAATGGTCATGGTACGTTTGTTTCAGGAATATTATGTGGTGAAAGCAGCAGTAAAAAAGTAAAACAACGTGGTATTGCTGTAAATAGTGATATAGTTATGATTAAAGCTTTTAACAAATTCGGTAAAAGTTATATTTCCTCTACACTCTATGCCCTGGAATGTTTATATAACCTTAGTGATGAATTTAATATTAAAGTAATCTGTGCACCCTTTGAAATTATTACCCAGAATAAATTTATTCTGTCTCTATATGATAAGTTATTTACTCTATTTGAGAATAAAAACATAATAATAGTTGTGCCCGCTGGCAATAACGAAAATAAAGAAGATACAATTAAAGGAATTGCACTATCTAATAAAGTTCTTACAATAGGCGGTATAGATACAACCTCTTCTTATACAATAAGTGAGTATTCATGTTGTGGTTCTACAAAAGCATTAAAAAAACCTGATTTTGTCGCTGCCAGTGATAATATTATATCTTTAAATTCCGACACATCTTATTTTTCTGAAAGGGAAGGCTCAAAGGTTTATCCTCCTCATCTAACGTCACCATACGTAATTCGAAGTGGAACTTCTATATCCTGTGCCTTTATTGCTGGTATCTGTGCTCTTCTATTTGAAATAAATAAGGATTATACCTTTGATGATATTTATACTCTATTAAAAATTAACTCAATACTAATAAATGATAAAAAATATAAACAAGGTAATGGCTATATTAACATAAATAATCTTATTAACTCTGATATAGAATCAATCATTAATAGTAAAAATAAAAATAAGGGTAAAAAATAAACATCCCAATATAACATGGGATGTTTTTTTGTTTTAATTTTCTTCTAATAATTGCCTTCTAAGCATATCTAAAAGAGTTACTGTTGTCCTCTCTCTTATCTTTTGCCTATTTCCTACAAGATTTAATTCTTTAGTAACAACCTTATCTTTATAATATATTCCTAAATACACTCTACCTACTGGCTTTTCTATGGTTCCACCACCAGGACCTGCTACCCCAGTAGTTGAAATTCCTATATCTGCTCCTGAAGTTTTAGCTACGCCCATAGCCATTTCACCTGCGACTTCATGACTTACTGCTCCAAATTTATCAAGAGTTTCTTTTTTTACCCCTATCCTATTCATCTTTGCATTATTACTGTAAGTCACCACACCTTCAAGTAAGCTTTGTGATATTCCTGGATAATTTATAAGTCTTGCAGCAACCATTCCTCCAGTACAAGATTCTGCAGTGGCAATAGTAATTCCTCTATTAACTAGCATTTCACCCACTACATCTTCTAAGGTTGTTTCACCCTGTCCATAAACATTATCGCCCAAAATTCCTCTGATTTTTTCTTCTATAGGTTTTATAAGCTTCTCAGCTTCCTTCTCATTATCACCCTTAGCTGTAATTCTAAAAATCATTTCAGAATCCTTAGCATAAGGTGCTACCGTTGGATTTTCATTGTTTAACATATCTCCTAACATCTCTGCAGCTAGACCTTCTCCAACACCTATAACCCTAAGGACTTTAGAAACTAATACTTCATCTGAAAACTTCTTTAAATATGTTAATACACTTTCTTCAAACATAGCCTTCATCTCTTTAGGTGGTCCAGGTAACATAACTAATATTTTCTTATTGTCCTCTATAATACATCCAGGTGCAGTTCCATTATTATTCTTTAACACTATTGCATCACTTGGAAAGTATGCTTGTTTTTCATTAGTTATACCCATGGGTCTACCTGTTTTTTTAAAGTATTCCTTTATATAACCTAATGATTCTTCGTGACATACAGATTTTTTTCCAAAGTATTCAAAGGCAACCTCTTTAGTTAAATCATCCTTAGTTGGTCCAAGTCCTCCTGTAGTAATTACTAAATCAGCTCTTGAAAATGCTAAATCATAAGCATCTTTTAACCTTTCTGGATTATCACCCACAACAGATTGATGATATACAAAAATACCTTCATCACTCAATCTTCTAGAAATATATTGAGCATTTGTATTTACTATATCCCCTAATAAT
>DAMAVY010000095.1:0-1780 GCA_032077725.1 Clostridium sp.
AAAGAGAAAGAAAAAATTGAAAGCAAAACAGTAAGTTCAGTATTAAGTAAAATGCAATTAAGTAAAAAACAGATTCAAGAAGTAGCAGGTCGCATTTATACAGACTGCATTACAAGTAAAGTTAACATTATTATAAAACAATTTGATGTTGCAGGAATTGTAAAAAGTAAAATTGAAGATATGCCTGTGGAAGACATAGAAACTCTTGTATTGTCAGTTATGAAAACTGAATTAGATGCGGTGGTAAATTTAGGTGCGGTTATTGGATTAATTTTAGGTTTATTTAATATGATATTTTAACAAAAGAATGCAGCTTTTAGCTGCATTCTTTTATTTTAGGTACCACAATAGGTCTTATAACCACAGGCTGCTTTAGGATCAGGAGGTGTTATATAAGCATCCTGATTTGGTGAGTGAGCATAGGGATTTTTTAAAGCTTCAAGAAGTCTTTCCATTACGCTGTAGTCTCCCTTTTTTACGGCTGCTTCTAGTGCCTCTTCTACTAGGTGGTTTCGAGGAATTACTGCAGGATTAGAGCATAGCATAAGTTTACTTACGGAAGCTTTTGGTTCCTGCTGCCTTTTTAGTCTTGCCATCCATAATTCATGCCATTTATGAAATTCATCAGTGCCAAAGAGTTCTGCATCGTTTAGATTATCTAAGGTTAATGAACGAAAAGTATTGGTATAGTCTGCACTATACTTTTGCATAATCCTAAGAAGTTCATCAATAAGAGGTTCATCCTCTGATTCTCTGTTAAATATACCTAGTTTTGCCCTCATTCCATCTAGCCAATTAGAGTGATATATATCACTGAAGCTTAAAAGCGCATTTTTTACCAGTTCTATAGCCTTTGCTTGATCCTCATGGATTAGTGGTAAAAGTGTTTCACCTAATCTTGTGAGATTCCACATAGCAATATTGGGTTGATTACCATATGCATATCGTCCATGAAGATCAATGGCACTGAATACAGTTGATGGGTCATAGGTATCCATAAAAGCGCAAGGGCCATAATCAATAGTTTCTCCGCTAATGGCCATATTGTCAGTGTTCATTACACCGTGAATAAATCCGACTAGCTGCCATTTTGCAATAAGACTCCCTTGCCTTTTGATTATTTCTTCAAGAAGGAAAAGATATTTATTTTTATTAGTTTCAAAGTATGGGAAATGTCGTTGCAATGTATAATCAGCTAAGGACTTTACATCATCAAGGGTTCCTAGGTTTGCAGCATACTCAAAGGTACCTACGCGCAGATGACTGGCAGCTACCCGTGTCATAATTGCACCAGGTTCCTCAGTTTCACGAAGCACTGACTCACCAGTTGTTACCACTGCTAGACTACGAGTGGTAGGAATACCAAGACCATACATAGCTTCGCTGATAATGTATTCACGTAGCATTGGCCCAAGTGTTGCCCTGCCATCACCACCACGTGAGTATGGCGTTCTACCGGAACCTTTGAGCTGAATATCAAAACGTAGTCCTAGTGGGGTGATTTGTTCTCCAAGTAGCACAGCCCTACCATCTCCCAGCATTGTAAAATGTCCAAACTGATGCCCAGCATAAGCCTGAGCAAGGGGAAATGCACCCGTTGGAATCTCACTACCTGCAAGTACTGCTACCCCATGATTATTTAGCAGGGCCTGGTTGCTTAAACCTAAGGATGCTGCCAAGGGAGAATTTAGAACGATTAGCTTAGGTGAAGATACAGGGGTAGGTCTCGTACTGGTAAAAAATGATTCCGGCAGATGAATATAACTGTTATCAAAATTCC
>DAMAVY010000095.1:1790-9420 GCA_032077725.1 Clostridium sp.
ATTGTTGATTTTTTCTCTGTCATAATTTATTTTTAGTAATTGACTGTATAATAAGTCTGTAAACTACTATAGATTTGTATTTCATACTTGTTATACATTTAAAGTGTCTATTACTTTCTCCTTTTCTTATGTATTTTTATGTTCTATTTTAGTGTCTGCATATGCCCGAGGTTATATGCACCTCGATTTATATTGTGTAACCTATGATATATTTTGTAAATTATGTTATAATCAGTACAATATAATACAAAAATATACTCTGATAATTAATAGTAAATCAATGAGTAATGGTGTGATAAGATAAGTTTATATTTTCAATTCGGGGGTTTTGGATATGGATAGTAAAAATATTCTAAATACAAATAAAAATTATTGGGACAACACTGCTGATGAATGGTTTGGCGTTACTGCTCTTCCTAATTACGGAGTTCAATTTGTAACAGAAAATGAATTGAAATTATTTGGGGATGTCTCTGGAAAGAAGATGTTAGATATTGGATGCGGTAGTGGTCACTCTTTGAAATATCATGGGGATAACAATGCCGTTGAACTTTGGGGAGTGGACATGTCTACAAGGCAAGTTGAAAATGCTAATAAATACTTGACTGAATGTGGATATATACCAAAACTTATAAATGCACCTATGGAAGTAGAATGCGGAATACCAAAGGATTATTTTGACTTTGTATATTCTATATATGCAGTTGGTTGGACTACAGATTTACAGGGAACCTTTATCCGTATAGCATCCTATTTAAAAAAAGATGGTGTATTTATTTTTAGTTGGAAACACCCATTGCATCATTGTGTAGTTGTTGATGAGGATAAATTAATATTCAAAAACGATTATTTTGATGAAAATTGGTTTACCTATCCATCAGATGGTTTTGATATTACTTTATGTAATAGAAAGATTTCCACTTATATAAATACACTGGCAAAGGCGGGATTTGCTATAGAACAGATGGTTGAGGAAACAGATATGGAGACGATGACATCAAGAGGTGACATTGACAATAGATCAAAAAAGGCAAAAATGCTCCCACTTTCATTTGTTATAAAAGCAAGGAAACTTTAATAGAATGATGAAAAGAAAAGTAAGATGCCCGAATCAAATATATCCATAAGGATAGAGGGAGAAAATGAATCATCGGAGAAACTATTAAATACAATATTGTCATTACTGACTGTTATAAAAAGTAAATGGACAGATAGGCAAAGGGAAGTAATCAGTGATTTTATTGAACATAGAGATAATCAAATGAGTGTGGCTAATCGTTTAGGGATAACACAGTCTAGTGTTCAAAAAAGCTTATCGAGTGGAAATTACTATTCATTTAAGGAAGCAATTGATACGGTGTCTAGTGCCTTTTCAGAAATAAAAAGGAGAGAACTATAAAAGAAATGAGAATTCTTTTATAGTTCTTTAATTTTGTAATACTGCCATAAGACTTCGTATAGTCATTACTATCTATAATTAATTTATAGAAGCTGTTAAGCAGAGCATCATCTTAACTTCTCAATAATTCTCTGTACAGCAATCTTAACATTATCTTTGGATGTTGCAAGGTTCATACGTACAAATGTACCAGATTTTTCACCACCAAACCAATCTCCATAATCTAAAGCCAATTTACACTGCTCTTGCATAAATTGCCTTATTTCAGAAGGAGTCATATAATATTCAAAGTTTATCCATAATAAATATGTTCCTTCTAATGGTGAAATTAAAACATGGGGCAGATACTCCGAAAATTCATTTTTAACATAAATATAATTTTCAAAAATTATTTGTTTTACTTCTTCAAACCATGTTCTTCCATTTGTGTAAGCAGCTTCTACAGCGATATACCCAAATAAATTCCCGGAAGGAATACGTATATTTGTAGAAAATTCATCATACTTCTTCCTTATAGTTTCACTGGGAATAATTACAAAAGAATTTTTACATCCAGCCAAGTTAAAAGTTTTAGATGCAGCAGTTAAAGTAACCAATATGTCACTAAAATCACCAACATTGGCAGATGGTATATGACAGTGATTTGAAAATGTAAAATCTTGATGCATCTCGTCAGAAACAACAAATACATTATGTTTTTTACATATTGATAATAAACGATCTAATTCTGAATGATTCCAAACACGCCCTACAGGGTTATGTGGAGAACATAAAATAAATAATTTTACATCATTTTCAACGATCTTCTTTTCAAAATCAATAAAATCTATAGTATAATGTCCATTTGAATTAATTAACTCACAAGTAATCAAAGTTCTTTTGTTATTCTTCACAGCATCTAAAAATGGGTAATACACAGGAGTAAGTACAATAACAGATTCAGCTGGTTTCGTCATAAATTGAACAAACCAATTAATTGCTGGAACCACGCCAGGTGAAAACCTAATCCACTCTTTAAGCACCTTATAAGAATGATAAGTATTTTCCCAATTAATAAATGCCTCATAATAAGAGTCTGGGATATCATAATAACCAAGTACCCCTATTTTAAAATAATCTTCTATTGCATTTAAAACGCAAGGTGGGGACTGAAAATCCATATCTGCAACCCACATAGCATGAAGGTTTTCTTCACCAAACATTGGATATTGGCAATCCCATTTTCTGCAATTTGTTTTTTTTCTGTCTATATATACAACTTGATTCATTTGTTTCCTCCCTATAATCCTTTTAAATTAATCTGGGATAGTAAAACATAAACTTTATATGCTTTACTATCCCAAATATAATAAAATAAATTAGTTTATTTTGCTATTCTTCACCACAACGAATTTGAATTTTGCTTAAGAACTGTTTGGTTCTTTCATTTTTAGGATTGTCAACAACTTCTTTTGCTGGTCCTTCCTCAAGAATAACACCTTGATCCATAAAGCATACTTTGTCTGAAACATTTCTGGCAAAATTTATTTCATGGGTAACAATGAGCATTGTCTGTCGCTGCTTAGCCAATTCCTTAATTAAGACTAATACTTCATTTACTAATTCAGGGTCTAAAGCTGAGGTAGGTTCATCAAACAAAAGAATTTTTGGTTCCAATGCCAATGCACGTCCTATTGCAACACGTTGTTGCTGCCCTCCTGATAAATTGGATGGATATTCATTCCTTTTTTCTAATAACCCCACCTGCTCTAATATCTCTAGACCTCTTTTTTCAGCTTCAATTCTTTTCATTTTTTTAACTATAATTAGACCTTCTGTAATATTTTTTAATACAGTCTTATTATTAAATAAATAAAATCCTTGAAATACCATTGCCGTACTTCGTCTTAAGAATAATTTATCAGCTTTTCGAATTTTTTTAATATCAACGGAATAATCATCTATTGTAATTTCTCCAGCATCAGCTTCTTCCAAGCAATTAATACAACGCAAAAAGGTTGACTTACCAGCTCCTGATGGCCCTATAATTGACACTACTTGTCCCTCATCAATAGAAAGGTTAATTCCCTTAAGGACTTCTAAATCATCAAACTTTTTATGAATATTTTTTAATTGAATCAAACTTTTTCACCTACCGATTTACCAAGCTTTGCTTCTATTCTTTTTTGAATGAATCCCATGATAGCTGTTATAATCCAATACATAATCAATACACATAAATATGCTTCTAAATATCTGTATCCCGAAGCACCTTCTAACTGTGCAGTTGCCATCATTTCTTTCACTCCAATTGCAAAAACTAATGATGTATCCTTCACAATATTAATAAAGCTGCTAAAAAGCGTTGGAATTGCTACTTTAATGGCTTGTGGTAATATTATACAAAACATTGCCTGTATATAAGTCATACCTATTGATTGTGCAGCTTCCATTTGTCCTTTGTGTATGGAAGAAATTGCTGCACGTAAAGATTCTGCCATATATGCTGAACTAGCTAAACTCAAAATCACTAATGCTGCTTGAAATGATGTGATTTTTAAAACTAGATTTTGGAGTAATGGAATAATTCCAAAATAGAAGCAAAATAACTGAGCCATTAAGGGTGTGCCTCTAAAAAAGGATATGTACAGTTTAAAAAATTGACTTAAAACAGGTACTTTTGCATGAAGAATCATTGCTATAACAAATGCTAATGCAAATCCAAATAATATGGCTAATGCTGATAGCTTCAAAGTAACACTACTATACTTGGACATAATAGGTATTAATTTAATCATAAACTCAAAATCAAAATTCACTGATATCACCTATTCTACAGATTGTGTTGTATCTATATTGAACCACTTATTTGATAGTTCTGTTAAAGTTCCATCTTCTCTCATAGCTTTAATTGTCTTTGTAACTTCTTCTGAAAGCTTTTTGCCTTCGTCATCTTTTCTAAATGGATATGCATTAACTTCATATACTAACTTTTCCTTCAATTGACGAAGTGGTAATTTGTTGGCTTTAATTGTTGTATTTGTTTTAATTTCTCCTTGCCACAATGCATCAAGACGACCAATAACTACTTCATTTTCTATTGATGCACCATCAAAGGTAACAATGTCAAGACCCAAATTATATTCTTCATTCATTTTTCTTAAGGTAGCTTCTCCATTTCCGCCAAGCCAGCACCCAACCTTTAATCCTTTTAAGTCTTCTTTAGTTTGATAGGTACTATCATCTTTTACAAATAAATCATAGTAGCTATATGCATAAGGTTCAGAAAAGTTATATTTTTCCTGTCTTTCTGGAGTAATAGACATTTGATGTGCAACTGTATCTATTTCACTAGCATCAAGCATACCAACCAAACCACTAAATTGTCCTAACTTAAATTCCAATTCATAATTGTTTCGTTTAGCAATTTCTTTCCATAAATCAATTTCAAATCCTTTTACTTCATCATTTTCTTGAAAAGCCCAAGGATTATATGAAGCAGATGTACCTATGACTACTTTTGTTTTTTCTGCATCACTTTCTGTTTCCTTCGAACCTTTCTCGTTGCTTCCACAAGCTACTAAACTTAGTGCCATGACACCAACCAATAAACTTGAACTTAATCTCTTCCAATTCATAATTGTTTCCTCCTTTTTTTTCCCCAATATAACATAGAATAAAGTATGAGACACAATATCATCTTGAACAAAGTATAAGTGATATCGTTTTCAAGTATGTTAATATTAGTTTGTAAATCTTCTACTTATATTTCGAATTTTGAACATTTTTATCCTATCATTCCCACTTTGAAATGTCTAATAGTGTTTACCAATACTTATTACATATTATATAGATGTATCAAATAGTGAAAATATCTAACAGCAAATAAAAACAGCTGAAAGGTTGCCTTTAATAGAATACTTTTTATTTTATTTTTAGCACACATACTATATGTAGAAAAAGAAGAGAACTATAAAAGAAATGAGAATTCTTTTATAGTTCTTTAATTTTTTCAACCACCAGTATATCAGCAGGAATCCAATTTAGTTCATCTAACTGGCCTAATCTAGTCCATTTAGCATCATTATGAGCATTTAAACGTAAAGTTCCTCCACAGATTGTGCATAAAAAACAATCCATTTTAAGATGAAAATTTGGATAATCATAGTCAACTGTTGTTAAATAATCAGATATATTAATATCTAGCTCTAATTCTTCTTTAATCTCACGGATAAGTGCTTCATGCTTAGTTTCTCCAGGTTCAATCTTTCCACCGGGGAATTCCCACATGTTTTCAAACTCACCATAGCTGCGACGGGTAGTGAATATTTTATCCTCATATTTTATAACTGCAGCAACTACTTCTATGGTTTTCATTGGATTTGCCTCCTTTATATAAACGTATTAAATGTATATTTAAGTATTGTACTTAAAAAGTATACTACAAAAATTTACAGGATTCTATAGGAGTCATATTAAAGTAATAGATGTAAATTTGATGTAGAGCCTTCGTGAAGAAGAATTGGAGACTTAATGAAAATTGCATATAAATGAATCTTATAGAATTATTATCTTGTTGCGCAAGTCTTATGAATAATTGGAGCTACAGCGTTCAAATATAGTAATAGCCGAAGGGGTTGCTAAATTCATTGCTCAATAATTCGTGTTTACATAAAGTATATAATTTCTTTACTACAAGCAAAGGATGTCAGCTAGGATGCTGCATCCTTTTGTTGTATAATATAACTATAAATTCAAGTGCATAGTAAAGGATGAAAAAACTTACGAAAGCGGAGAAATATTTAATAATAGGATAAAGTAATAAAAAGATTCAATATATTATATAAATTACATAGGGTACTTTTGGATTGAAATACAGTATAAAGTATAATCTTTATAAATAATTATTAGAATGCGTAAGTGTATAATAAGCATTTAGAAACGAGGCGTGAAATGGATACAAAGATAAAAGTAAGAGGAGAGATAAATGGAACAATAAACTTTGCTATGCAGCAAAACTATGTACCGATTATTCGTAATCTTATACTAACTAATGTTACAGAAACAGAATTAACGGATCTGACTATTAAAATTTCATTCGAACCGGAATTTGCAAAATCATATGAAGCTACTGTTTCCAAATTGAATTCCAATGATTCTGTTGAAATTACACCTATTAAAATAATACTTTCACCTAATTATTTATTGTCATTAACTGAAAAAATAGTAGGAAATATTCATGTAGAAGTGTTTGAAAAAGGAACTAGCATATTTTCACATGATGATGATATAGAATTATTAGCATATGATGAATGGGCAGGAATTCTGGTGATGCCAGAAATAGTTAGCGCATTTGTTACACCAAATCACCCTAAAATTACAAAAGTTATATCAGAGGCAAGTATGTTCCTAAAAAAGTGGACAGAAGATCCTGCTTTTACTGGATATCAAACACAGAATCCTAATGTTGTAAAAAAGCAAATAGGTGCAATTTACGCTGCACTTCAAACTAATAATATCGCGTATAATATGCCTCCAGCAAGTTATGAAGCAATCGGACAACGCGTTCGTTTGCCTCATGCAGTACTTGAACAAAGATGTGGAACTTGCTTGGATTTGTCAATCCTTTATGCAAGTTGTTTGGAAGCTGTAGGACTTAATCCATTACTGATTTTTTTAAAGGGGCATGCTTTTATAGGATGTTGGCTAGAAGAAAATACATTTCCTGAGTGTGTGCAGGATGATATTTCTGCAATGACGAAAAGGATAGTAAATGGCATTGAGGAACTTTGTTTAGTGGAATGCACAGATTATGTAGTAGGTAGGAATATCGACTTTAATCGAGCAGAAAAACATGCAAAGGACCATTTACTTAATTCAAGTAACTTTTTATTGTCTGTAGATATAATGCGAAGCAGAGGAAGTGGTATTAGACCTATTCCCATGCGTGCTTTTGAAGATGATAATTATAGGATGGCTGATTATGGGGAGAGAAAAGAATCAGAAATTACTTCTGAGCCAACAAAAATTGATTTGATTAGTCATGGAATTATTGCTAAAGATGGCAAAGTAACAAAACAAAAAATATGGGAACGAAAATTATTAGATTTGAGTCTTAGAAATACACTATTGAGTTTTAGACCGACTAAGTCTGTAGTTCAATTAATGACGGCAAATTTGACTAAATTAGAAGATCAGCTAGCTAAAGGTGATGATTTTAAAATAATGCCTCGGCCATCTGACTGGGAGCAT
>DAMAVY010000096.1:0-8007 GCA_032077725.1 Clostridium sp.
GATTTTTACCATCAATAATATCTTCTGCTAAAGTATTTATAAAATTTTCTTTTGCCCAGTTAATTAAATCTCTTCTTCCAATAAAGAGCATTGATTTTCCAAATGAAATCATACGAAAAATTTCTACATCGCTTTCCATAAATACATTTTTTTCATCATCAACATTATATTCCACATTATAATTTGTAATATAATAATTAATTACTTTCTGAATATTATCCATAATTAAAAATCTCCTCTACAAAATACTATTTGCCTGACACTTAAAAATTTCTTACCTCTTTAATTGTAACATATTTTGTAAATACAACATACTTATAGTAGGTATTTTTAGCATAAGCAATATATGAAAAAAATCCCGTCTTGCAGAATATGATGAAGTTGTAAATCTTCTAATTATAAGATGACCTACAATGTACTATATGGGTAAAAACAAAACCTTTCTTGGATAACAATGAAACTTTTTAAAATTTTACCTAGGATACTATTTAACTATGGAACTATTTAACATTTTACCTAGGAAACTTTTTAAAATTTTAAAAAGTTGTTCTCACCTAGCGGTTTCACGGGGTTTTCGCCATTTTAACTGCTTCTAGTAGCTCCTTTAAATAAGATTTTAATAATTGATAAATATAAAGTTTTGTTATACACTAGTAAAGTAAAATTTATATATTCAGAATAATTCTGAAAGAGGTTCGTAACCATCCCTCTATAAAAAACTAGGATCCTAATTTAATGTATTTTGAATTAGTTTAATTTTATTGTTTAAATTCGATGAAATAATATCTAGATTTTTATATGGGACTATTATTTATTAATAGCCCTATTTATTTGTGATGGAATGAACTTTTATAGTTTATTCCATTTTATTTTTTTGAAAATAAATTTTCCATAAAACTCAAAAGGAGAAATGAAATGAAAAGAAAAATAATAATTGATTGTGATCCGGGAATAGATGATTCCCTGGCACTACTTCTAGCCTTAAACTCACCTGAACTAGATGTTATCGGAATAACTGTTGTGTCTGGAAATGTTTGTGCCAGTCAAGGTGCTAAAAATGTCTTAAAGGTGCTAAAACTTATGAATAGAGAAGATATTAAAGTTTATATTGGGGAAAGCACACCTTTGGTAAGAGAATTAATTACTGCTGAGGACACCCATGGGGAAGATGGCCTAGGAGAAACTAACTATGAAGAAGCAGATGTTGAAATTAATTATAATGGAATCGATTTTATTCTAGATAGGGCTAAAAATGATGATATTAGTATCATTACCTTAGGACCTCTAACAAACCTCGCAAGTGCTCTAGAAAAAGATGAAGCTTCATTTAATAGGATTAGTGAAATAGTATCTATGGGTGGTGCATTTAAATCCCACGGTAATTGCTCTCAAGTTGCAGAATTTAACTATTGGGTTGATCCTCACAGTGTAAAAAAAGTATTTGATAAAAGTAAAGTTCCTTTTTCAATGGTATGCTTAGATGTTACCCGTGAAATAATATTAACTCCTAACCTTATAGAGCTTATAAATCAGATTGGTGGAGAAATCTCAAAATTTATTGTTGATATAACGAGATTTTATGTTGATTTTCATTGGAAACAAGAAAGAACTCTTGGATGTGTTATCAATGATCCTCTAGCTGTGGCTTATTTTATAGATAGAAGTCTTTGTCATGGCTTTACTTCTTATTTAGATATTGTTGTTGATGGGATTGCTATGGGACAAACATTAGTTGATGTAGGTGAATTTTATAGAAAAGAACATAATGGCTTAGTTTTAACTAACATTAATTCTAAAAAGTTTATGGAAATGTTCTTATATAGATTATTTCCAAACAATAAAAGTGATATAGATTTAATTCTTAATAATGAAAAATATGGCATAATCTAAAAATCTAGGAGGATATATATGAATAGAAATAATACAGTTAAAATAACATTTATGGCTATATCAATTGGTCTAAACATTCTCGGGGGCTTTATTGCTGTTGCACTAAAACTACCAATATTTATGGATACAATAGGAACATTTTTAATTGCTTTTTTATTTGGTCCATTAAGTGGTGCCATAACAGGCTTTGCTACATCAATGATTAATGGCTTTACCTTTGATCCATATTCATTATATTTCTTTCCTGTTCAAGTAATAATAGGAGTAACAGCTGGACTATGCTATAAAAAAGGTCTGTTTAAAGGAAAGCTTACAGTTTTAGGTGTTTTGATTTCAACTATATCAGGTTCATTAGTTGCATCTTTAATTGCTGCCTATGTTTTTGGAGGTATAACCTCTTCTGGAACGACCTTCATGGTTATATATTTTAAAAATGTGGGAGTAAATATAGTTGCTAGTGTGTTTTCAACCCAAATATTATTTGATTTATTAGATAAGGCCACTACTATATTTCTTGTTTTAACATTAATTAAATCTTTGCCAAATAACATGAAAGAAACTATAAAAAATAGGTGTATAAATGGATAGATATAGTAAAATAACTAACAAAAATAATAGAGAAATTGTATTATTAAAAGCATTTCCTTGTGTCTGGGGTAAATGTAGTTTTTGTGATTATATAGATGATAATAGTTTAAATGAAGAAGAAATAGTAAAGTTAAATAAGGAAGTTTTAACGAATATCACCGGAGAATTTAAAGTATTAGAAGTAATAAATTCAGGTAGCTGCTTTGAACTTCCTAAAGAGACACTAAATGATATAAAGAAAATAATAGAAGAAAAAAATATAGAAAAATTATTTTTAGAAAGTCATTGGTGCTATAAAAATAGACTAAAGGAAATGAGAGAATTCTTTGGTATTCCAATTATATTTAAAATAGGCGTAGAAACCTTTAATAATGACTTCAGAAATTTAGTATTAAATAAAAATGCAAACTTTAAAACTCCTGATGATGTAAAAGAACACTTTGACTCTGTTTGTTTACTAATTGGAATGAAAGGTCAAACTAAAGAAATGATAAAAAAAGATATAGATATAGTTCTAAAAGATTTCAAATATGCAACATTAAATGTCTTTGTAAATAATACAACTAACATAAAAAGAGATGAAGAGTTAGTAAAATTGTTCACTGAAGAATATAAATTTTTAGATGGCTATGATAATATTGAAGTTTTATATAACAATACTGACTTCGGTGTAGGAGACTAGTAAAAAAAAATTACTAATTAATTATTTTAAAATAATTACTTTTGCCATCAAATTCTTTTAATTCAATAAAATCAACACCATTTTCAGTTGCAATTCCTGCATACAACTTATTATTATCTTTCCCTATAGACAAATAATGCTTCAAACAATCTTTAGCAGTAAAAGGCATTTCTCTATCTAAAACTTCATCCATATTAACCCACTCTAATGTGCCTTCATCACATTCATTAATGTCTATTTTAGTGTTTCGTAGTTCAGTGAAATAGTAATAGTTTTGCCTAATCTCATTATTCTTCATACGAAGTGTAACATATTTTAACTCTACAGTTCCAATATCGTTTTCTGTAATACCTGTTTCTTCAAACAGTTCCCTTAAAATACATGCCTTTGGATTATTTAGTTCGTCTTTTTCAAAATGACCACCTATACCACACCAAGAAGGTTGCACAACTCTTGAACCAACTCTATAAAGCAGTAACATTTTATTTTTAAACGTAATATAAATTGTAGTCAAATTCCTTAACATATTCTAAACACCTCATTATACAATAATCTTTAATTGGTCATAAATTTACAATCATGTACTAATAAAATTATATATAATATTAACATAAATTTCAAACCTAAATGGCAGCCATATAACTTATAACTTATTGGACCTGACCCATAGAAGAAACTGGAAACAGTTTCTTCTTGCTAATAAATAATTCCCTCAAACTATCCATTTGAGGGAACATAAAACATACTTCAATATCTGCTTGAAATCCTTATAATATAATTCTTATGATTTTTTATTTTTATACTCTTTGATTAAAATCATAGCAGATAGAAAACCAATGTATAACGGAATCATTATAAGCAATATACCAAAAAAATCCCGTCTTGCAGAATATGATGGAGTTGTAAATCCTCTAATTAAAAGATGACCTACAATGTACGATATGGGTAATAACAAAATCTTTCTTGTCAAATTTATTACTTTTTCATTGTGACGGAATAATATCATTATTATTCCACAGATAATAGCTAAACTTATGGCGATAAGTAAATAATATCCTAAAAACAATCTTGGCAATGTAAAAATTCCACCATCTGGATGTTTGTCATTACCATACAATAAGATATCTTCACTTCCATTGGTCTGATAATAATACACAGAATCAACCACTTCACCATTGGGATTTAAAACAGTATTATTTGCACGAGTTTTTTTAATACTTCTGTTCCAAATACTATCCCATGTAGTTATGTCATAGGTGTAACCTGTATTATCATCTGTAGGATAACTGCTGATATCATATCCGGATACTTTATCACTGAACATAGCAAGTATGGTTCCATTATCCTTTTCTATTAGAGATACATTTCCTTCACTATATGGAAAGTACTTTGGTGCAGTCAAAAAAGCCATGAAAGCAAAACAAATCACCACAGTGAACATTATTGAAAATATCATTGTCTGAAGTTTTTTCTTATGCAATGTAGATTTTATCTTTAATAATGGAGAGATATCAGTATCTATTGGTGGCTTATTATAAGCTTTCATCTTATCAAGTTGATTCTTGCACTCCTCACACTGATTAATATGCTCTTCCACCATAGCACATGAATCATCACTGGCCATATTCTCAACATATAAAGGTAAAATATCTTCAATGACATTACAAGTTATTTTCATTTATAATCCTCCATTTCTTCTCTAATCTTATTCCTTGCCCGGTGAAAAGTGACACAAGCCCAGTTATCTGTTTTTCCAAACAAATAGGCAATCTGCTTAAAGCTTAACTCTCCAAAAACACGTAGTGAAAAAACCTCTTTATATGGTTCACCAAGCTTATGGAGAATTTCATGAATTTTCATGTTCTCTTCACATGAAGAAACTATTTTCTCTACATCAATATTATCTTCCTTTTCAGATACTGAATCTATGTGTACCAACTTTTTATTCTTGCGTAAATATGAAATGTATGAGTTTTTTGCTATTTGACACAGCCATGCCCGAATATCACAGGTCCCGTTGAAACTGTCAATGGATTTTATTGCTTTAATAAATGTTTCAGATGTTATATCCTCAGCTATATGTTTATCTTTGGATAAACTGTATACAAATAGGTAAACATGTTTAAAATAATTATTGTATATATCCTCAAACTCTGTCACTCTTTCACCTCCTGCCTATAAGACGCGTGAAATATAATTATCTTACAAATAATTTTTCTGGGTGCTTCAAATGTATCTTCTTCTTGAGAATCAAAAATTGTTTTTATTGTCTTTGCAACAATAATAATGTAATGTTTCTCTTGTTACTGGATCTACACATGTAACCTTATCCTTACAATTTATATTTAATCAATAACATCCTTATTGTACCACCTCTCTATATCTCACTCAATAATTTATTCCATTTTCAACAAATATTTACTTTGAACTATGTATAACTACAATAAAAAAACAGCAGAATTCTAAAATTCTACTGTTTTTATGTTATCCTAATTAACTAGTTTATAGGAAATATATTCCTAATTAAAGATACTTCTTTAACTCATCCATAGAGCATATTATTCAAGGCTTGTTTCTTGAAATTATTCGGCTGACCATATATAATGTGTGGTGATATTGTTTGCAAACGAAAGGACGGTGAAAACAAATGAAACATATTTTCTTTGTTGAAGATGATTTGAGTTTAATTAATGGTTTATCTTTTGCTATCAAAAAGCAAGGATATGAAATAGATGTTGCCCGTACAAGTCTTGAAGCAGAAACACTATGGACAAATGAAAAATATGATTTGGTGATTTTGGACGTGTCACTTCCCGATGGCTCCGGCTATGATTTATGCAAAAAAATTCGTAAAATATCAAAAGTGCCAATTATGTTTCTTACCGCTGCTGATGAAGAAACGGATATCATAATGGGGCTTGATATAGGCGGCGACGATTATATAACAAAGCCATTCAAACTGGCGGTGTTTATGTCGAGAATAAATGCTTTACTTCGCAGAAGTGACAATTTTAATCAAGCAGATACGGAATTAAATTCTAATGGCATAAAAGTACAGCTGCTAAAAGGAGAAGTCTATAAAAATGGAGAACACCTTGACTTAACAGCAAGCGAGTATAAATTGTTATGCCTGTTTATGGAAAATTCCAATATTGTTCTTTCGTCAGAACAAATTTTAAGCAAACTATGGGATTGTAACGAAAACTATATAGATAACAATACTCTTACCGTATATATACGCAGACTGCGTACAAAAATCGAGGACAATCCGGGAGAACCTCAAAAAATAGTGACGGTTCGGCGTATGGGGTATAAATGGAATACTGTTGATTGGGGTGTATGATGAAAATACTGGTAAACAGGAAAGTCAAAAAACTTTTTTCTTTGGTATTGCTGCTTATAATAGCATTTACCTTGATTTCTACTACTTTAATAGTTTTGAGATTTGAAAATGCAGCATTGTGTATGTTGGTATGTTTCTTGTGTATGAGTATCTCGATATTGGCAATAGGTTATCGATATTTCAAGGAACAAAATATGATAATGGAAAATGCCGTAACGCAAATCAAAGAATATATTTCTGGAAATCAAAATGCACGTATTGAATGTGATGATGAGGGCGAACTATACAGACTATTTCATGAAGTGAATTCCTTAGTTTCTATTTTGAATGCCTACGCCGAAAATGAGGAAAAATCAAAAAAATTTTTAAAGGAAACCATTTCCGATATTTCACACCAGTTAAAAACTCCCCTTGCTGCGCTTAATATCTACAACGGAATTATGCAGGAAGAAGCAAAGGACATACCTACGATAAAAGAGTTTACAGATCTTTCCGAGCAGGAGCTTGACAGAATAGAAATACTGGTTCAAAACCTCTTGAAAATCGCAAAAATTGACGCAGGAACAATGGTGATAGAAAAAGCTGAAGAAAATATATCTGAAATGATGGGTTGTATAGAAAGACACTTTTCATTTCGCGCCGAGCAGGAGGAAAAGAAAATATATCTGACTGTTGATGATAGCGTTACTTTATTGTGTGACCGTAATTGGCTGATTGAGGCAATTAGCAATATTGTTAAAAACGCTTTTGACCATACAAAAAAAGGCAATGTTATCCGCATAGAATGGAGTCAATTTACTTCTATTGTTCAAATCATCATAAAAGATAACGGCAGCGGTATTCACCCAGAGGATTTACACCATATTTTCAAAAGATTTTATCGCAGTCGTTTTTCTAAAGACAAGCAAGGTATCGGACTTGGCTTGCCACTTGCAAAATCTATCGTTGATGCACATAGCGGCACAATCGAGGTTGACAGCGAATTAGGTATTGGTACAACTTTTACTATGAATTTCTTAATTCCTACAAAATTGTAGGGTGAGTGTCATATTTCAGTAAGCTTAATGTGATAATCTTTCTATAACAAGACAGAAAGAGGTGGATAACTTATGAATTTATTAGAAGTAAAATCAATTTCTAAAACCTATGGTAGCGGTGAAGCTGCCGTACACGCATTAAAAGATGTCAGTTTTTCCGTTCCCAAAGGCGAATTTGTCGCAATCGTCGGAGAATCCGGCTCCGGCAAAAGTACACTTTTGAATATGGTAGGTGCACTTGATACGCCTACTTCCGGCAAGGTATTTATTGACGGTAAAGATATTTTTTCAATGAAAGATAGCAACTTGACAATCTTTAGGCGTAGAAATATTGGATTTATTTTTCAGAGCTTTAATTTGATTCCAGAATTGGATGTTGAGCAAAACATCATATTTCCTGTACTCCTTGATTATCAAAAGCCCGATAAAAAGTATCTTGAGGAACTACTTATGGTGATTAATTTGAA